>CAUYYV010000415.1:0-2513 GCA_963577075.1 Phycisphaerae bacterium | reverse complement strand
ACGATCATCGGCATCGCCGGGCCACTCACGGCAATTGCACTGGTTTGGTCAGGGCTGACGCTATTTAGGTTTGTCGTCGAGCGATGGGATCGCCGCCTTATCACCCGGCGATTTCGCAACTACGTGGACCCGCGGCTGGTCGATTACGTGCTCGAGCATCCCGACCAGGCACAACTGGATGGCAAGGAGGCCGAACTGACCGTCGTGTTCACCGACCTGGCGGGTTTTACGACGCTTACTGAGAAACTGCGTCGTCAGACGGTAGGCATCGTTAACGAGTACCTCGAATTGATGGTGCCGATCATCAGCAGCCACAACGGCTACGTCAACAAGTTCCTCGGCGACGGGATCATGTTCTTCTACGGCGCGCCGCAGGGCAACCCGTTTCACGCGAGGGACGCGGTGATGTCGGCGTTGAAGATGCAACAGGCGATGCCGCAGTTTAACCGTCACCTTGCCGGGAGAGATCTGCCGCCGATCAACATGCGTGTCGGGATCAGCACCGGACCGATGGTCGTCGGTGACGCCGGTTCGTTGCAGCGCAGCGACTACACTGTGCTCGGTGATGCTGTCAACCTCGGCGCTCGGCTCGAATCGGCGAACAAGGAGACGGGCACCTGGATCCTCATCAACGACCGGGCTGCCATGATGGTCGCCGACAGGTTCCTGTTGCGACCAGTGGGTCGGCTACAGGTCGTTGGCAAGAGCCAGGGCGTGATGACCTTCGAGCCGATCAGCACTGTCGACGACGCCACCGACGAGCAGAAACGACTCGCCGAGATGTGCAACGACATGGTTAATGCCTACATCCGCGGTCAATTCAGCGAGTGTATCGAGCGCGCCGGCGAACTCGACAAGGCGTTCGGGCCGTCGAAGCTGACCGCGTTATACGTCAGAATCAGCCGTGAGTTTCTCGACAACCCGCCGGACGCCGATTTCGTCGGCCAAATCGTGCTCGAAGAGAAGTAGCGCCGCGCCGGTCGGCGTCGGGCATGCTATTATTTGAGTGTGAGTATTTTCGCAGCAAATGGGTTGCACGTCCTCGTTTTTGCCCAGTTGGAATACTTCCGCCAGAACATGGGGCTGCTGCTGCTGCTGCTGTTGCTCGGCCCGGCGCTCATCATCGCGGCCCTGTTGACCTGGGCCGCCCTGCGTGTGTGGTGGCATAACACGAGCGTGCAGCGGGGCGATCGGCGGCGCGAGGCGGCGAAGCACGACAGCCGCGGCCGGCCTCTGCCGCCCATGGACGAGGGCCTGTGCAGCGGATGTGGCCGCGTCTTGCCCAGCGTTTATCATCTGCCCCATGGGCGGCGCCTCTGCCCGGATTGTTACAAGCCGCAGCGCGGCGAGTAAACTGGTTCGACCAATTATGCCTGACTCACCCACGATCGACGCGAAGCTCTATCAGCTCACCGAGGACCGCACGCTGAGCATGGCCGACCTGCTCGAGTACTTCGAGCAGAAGGGCACGATGCGCGTCAGCGATCTTCACCTGAAAGTCGGCTGCCCGCCGGTCTATCGCTATGACGGCCGGTTGCAGAAGCTCAAGGGCCCGCCGCTCGATGCCGAGACGGTCGAGGCGTTTGCACGCTGTCTGTTTCACGGACTGAACGTCGAGCAGTTGCGCAAGGCAGGCTCGCTCGACGGCTCGTGGCGGCATGGAACGATTCAGTTTCGGCTTAACTGCTTTGCCGACAATGATGGCCTGGCACTGGCCGTTCGCGCGCTCGACAACGAGCCACCCCCGCTCGAAAAAATCGGCTTTCCCAATCTCGTCTGGCAGGACATCGTCAACGCCCAGCACGGGCTCGTGCTCATCACCGGCATCACCGGCGCCGGCAAGAGCACGACCATCGCGTCGTTGATCAATCACATCATCGCCAAGCGCGCCTGCCGCATTATCACGCTCGAGGACCCGATCGAGTACCGGCTGCGCAGCCGTTCGTCGATCGTCTCGCAGCGCGAGATCGGCCGAGACGTGCCCGATTATGCCCGTGGTCTGCGCGACTGTCTGCGTGAAGACCCGGACGTCATCTTCGTCGGCGAGATGCGCGACCGTGATTCGACGCGCTGGACCCTCTCGGCCGCCGAGACCGGCCACCTCGTCTTCTCCACACTCCACACCCGCGACGTGCGCGGCACCGTCACCCGGATACTCGACATGTTCCCCGCCAATCAGCAGGACGAGGTCGCCAACCAGCTCTCGCTCGGGCTGCTGTACGTGCTCAGCCAGAAGCTCTTGCCCCGCGCCAACGGCGAGGGCCGCGTCGTGGCCATGGAAGTGCTCAACAACACCTACGCCACCTCCAACCTGATCCGCCTGGCCAAGGTCGAGCAGATCTACTCCCAACTCCAGACGAAGGTCAGGGATCTGCCCTCCGAGCGCATGGTGACGATGGAGGCGTCACTGGCCCAACTCGCCGCCGAAGGCGAAGTCGATCCCGAGATCGCCGAACAATTCGCCAACCACCCCGGCGAGTTCCTCTCGGCCCTGCGGCATCTGCAGGGATAGT
>CAUYYV010000414.1:0-2514 GCA_963577075.1 Phycisphaerae bacterium | reverse complement strand
CAATATCACCTATTACCGGCCACACTCCAGTTTCCATATTCCAGACGCGGTCAACAGGGCGGAAGTTCTGCACGCGATGGGCGAACGCCGCGTGAGATCCAAGGGGAAGTGGTTTTACGTGCAAAAATGACCACCTTGGAGTGTCTGGGGCAAGGGGTATAGGACAGGGCTCGAGGGACAAGGGGGCTGAGGGAGATGGTTGCCAGGGTACGTGGGTCGGGTGCGACCGGGTGTGGTGCCGTCAGGCGAGGCTGAGCCACGCCTCGAGTCGTCGGGGAAGATTGTTGGCCAGTTGGTCGCGTAGCGACTGCTCGGTCTCGAACAACTCGAGCATGGCGGGCGTGTCGCCATGCAGTTGGCGGATCGGGTCAGCCAGCGCCTGCCAGTCAATCGTGCCCTGGCCGGGAATGGTGTGTGAGTCGGCCTGTCCGTTGTTGTCGGTGATGTGCAGATAGGAGACGACGTCGAGGCACTGGTGTAGAGCCGGCGATGCACTGCCTGTCATATGGGCATGGCCGGTGTCAAAGCACATACGCACGTGTGGGCCGGCAGCGTCGCGGATGAATTGGGCGAGTTGGGCAGGGTCGCTGCCGAGCAGGTAATTGCCGGGCATGTTCTCCATCAGATACGTGACGCCCAGCGAGCGGCCGATGGCGGCCAGGTCGTCCAGCGATCGGCGGAGTGCGGTGACGCGCAGGTGGCGTGTGGCCTCGGATCGGTCGTCGCCAGGTTGAGCCAGCGATGCCGGATGCACGATGATCATTCGGCTGTCCAGTTCAATGGCCAGATCACCTTCGCGCCGGTAGACGTCGATGGTTGCCCGTCGTGTCGGCTCATCTGGGCTGGACGGGTCGTACGTGGGTCCAAACACGCCATGTACCGAGTCAAAGGGCAGGCCGGCGTCCTCAGCGATGCGGCGTGCGTCGGTGTGCGTCGGTGGATTTTGCTCGTTGCGGTAGAACTGGCACGATCGGCAGCCCATTTGCCGATAAAGCCGCAGTTGGGCTGGTGGATCGAAGGCGTCAAACCCGAAGGCGGCGATGGTGGAAAGGCGTGCCATCGGCGGGGTGTCTCCGAAGCGTCGCCGGGTTGCCCTCGTGGCGGAGTCGGCGAAAGGGGTGGTTTGATCTCGACGCGGAGCCGTTATTCCGATATAAGCATCGGTTTGCGGACGCTGACTGATCCAGCACGGTCGATAACATGGCAACGGACGATCCTTGGTATCGCTCGCAGCCGGGTGTGCGACAAGGTGGCCGCGTCGTCTCAGGGGCCGGTCGCTGGGGAACACGGACGATGATGGCGAGAGCAACTCTGTGGGTGGTTGCGGCGATGCTGATTGTGGCGTCCACCGCTGCGGGCCAGACCAACGTGCAGCGGTTCGAGCGTCGCCTCGAGCAGATCGAGCAGGAGCAACGTCTGGCCGCGCGTACCGAAGTGCCCGCCGAGCAACGCGCCCGCGTCGAATACGGCGGGTATCACTCGTTCAACTTCTTTGTTATTGACGACATCGATCAGAAAGCACATATCCTGCGCCAGAACACGTTGACCGGTTTCGCCCGGGTCAACCTCGACGGTGTTCATGAGTTTTATTTCCGTGGCCACATGACTTACAATGACTGGGACGAGGACGATAGTGTTGACAATAAGTTCGGTGGCCATGGCGACGACTGGGTCGAGCCGACGCTGGACCGCGGGTGGTACCGATTCGATCTGGCCCGATCCGTCGAAGTGCGTGAAGGCCGAGAGATCGATGGCAACTTCATGCTCCAAAGCGGCCGCCAACTGGTTCACTGGGCCAACGGCCTGACGCTGAGCTGGGAAATAGACGGCGCACAGATTACCGTGAGCCGCGGCGACCTGTCTTTACAGACGGTTGCTGGCGTGACGCGCAACAGCACCACGGACATCGACAGTTCACGACCCGGGTTCAGTGGCGATACGTCGCGTGGGATATTTGGCGGGATGCTGGTTTGGGATGCCTCGCCGCGGCACAAGCTGTTTATCTACGGCTTGATGCAACGCGATTACAACGACGACGAGGTGCTGTTCGTGGATGTTGCCGGCACACCCGGTGACCGATCGGACGACCTGACTACCAAGTTCGATTACGACAGCTTTTACATCGGTCTTGGGTCGAAGGGCGCGATCGGCGATCGGGTGGTCTACGGCGTCGAGTTGGTCTACGAGGGCGGCGAGGGACTTTCCAACAGCTTTGTCCCAAGCACCTTGGCGCCCGTGTTGCAGACGCACGAGGATATTAACGCCTTTGCTGCGGACGTTCGCCTGGATTACCTGTTCACCGACGCCAACCGCACACGGGTGAGCGCGGAAATGGTCATCGCAACCGGTGATACGGATCGTCTGAGCACGTCCACCACGTTTGCCGGTAACAAGTCGGGCACGGACGATCACGCATTCAACGCGTTTGGGCGGATCAATACGGGGTTGGCGTTCAACCCCGACGTGTCGAATCTGCTGATGTTGCGGATCGGAGCCTCGATGTTTCCGCTGCCC
>CAUYYV010000413.1:0-2527 GCA_963577075.1 Phycisphaerae bacterium | reverse complement strand
CCTATGGACGTGTACGTCAACCAGCGACTGGTTGCACGTGGCGAAGTGCTCGTGCTTAACGATAACTTTTGCATCCGGGTGAACGAGATCGTGGACGATCTGGAAGAGCAGGCCGAGGCCGCTGTCAGCGAGGGCACCGAAATCAGCGAGGAGACGGCAACGACGTAGTCTTCTGACACTAAAACCTGTGGGCGCCGGAGGCGCCCCGGCCGGTGGTTCGTCGTGATCGATGCAACCGGCCACAGGGCCATGGATGGCCGATGTCAATTCGATTCGTACATTTTCCTGAGATTGCGCTAGCCGCTTGGCTGGGGATGGCCACCACGCCGGCGCTGGGCGTCGCTAGACCCAATCAGTCCATCGATGGCGAGCAGGACGGGTTGACCCGCTTGGCCGTGCGCCTGGCGGCGGTTGAACCCAAAAACACCACGACGATACGCACTTCACCCGGCAACGCAGGCACCACGCCCGTGTCGACACCGGTGGCCGAACAATCGTCAACACCCGCACCTGACAAGCCCGATGCGATCGATTCTGAGAACCGGCCGCTGCCGCTGCCGTCGAAACTGGGTCGCAGCGTCTCGGCCGACAAGGACGAAGTCTCCGGCTTCGGCTGGATGTGGAAGACGACCGCGGCGCTGGGGGCGGTGATCGGATTGATACTGCTGCTGCGTGCTGTTCTGTCGCGCCTGACCGGGCAACCGTCGGCGACCGGTCGCAGCCCTGTGGTCGAGGTGCTCAGCCGCGTCGCCGTGGCGCCGCGCAGCCATGTGCTGCTCGTGCGTCTGGGCCGGCGGATTCTGGCGGTGGGCGAATCGTCCGCGGGGCTGCGTACGCTGGCGCAAATCGATGACCCCGAAGAGTTTGCCGACCTGTTGCAGGCCACGACGTCGAGCGGGCCGAACAGTGCGACCAGGGGATTCGGTCAGTTACTTCGGCGGTTCAACAGCACCTACCGCGACGAGGATTGCGCCGAAGACGAGGACTCCAATGACAGTGAGTATTCCATCGATCATGCTCGTGATCGGGTGTCGAATGTGATGGCTCGGGTACGCGCTCTCGGCGCCGAGGAAAAGTCGCCATGAGATCGATTGGCCTCCTGGCAGGTACGGTGTTGGCGATCATCCTGATGGGATGGTGCGCACCGTCCGCTTATGCACAGGACACGCCGGAGATGCAAGGCGAAGGGTTTACGCCCCTAAGCCTGCTGTCCAACGCGGGTGAGGTGCTTTTCCCCGGCAGCAGTAAAGAAACCGACAAACCCGGCGGGAGCCTCACGTCTTCGATGTCCATTCTGCTGCTGCTGACGATCCTGTCGATCGCGCCGTCGCTGCTGGTGTTGTGTACAAGCTTTACGCGCATCGTCATCATCCTGGCGCTGCTGCGCCAGGCGATTGGCACGCAGTCGCTGCCGCCCAGTCAGGTGATCGTCGGCCTGGCGATGTTCATGACGTTTCTGATCATGGGCCCGACGTTCGACGAGATCAACACCACGGCGATTGTGCCGTTCCAGGCTGGCGAGATAAACGAAGTGCAGGCGTGGAGTCGCGCCAAGATCCCCGTTCGCCAGTTCATGTTCCGGCAGATTGACTACGCCGACAACTGGACGGAGTTGCACATGGTGCTCGACTACCGCGGCATCGGCAAGCCGCCCGAGCAGCGATCTTACGCCGATGTCGACATGATCTCGCTCGTACCGGCGTTCGTTCTCAGTGAACTGAAGGTCGCGTTCCTGATGGGGTTCAAGCTGTACCTGCCGTTTCTAATCATTGACATGGTCGTGGCCAGCGTATTGATCAGCATGGGCATGCTCATGCTGCCGCCCGTGCTGATCAGCCTGCCGTTCAAGCTGCTGATGTTTGTGATGGTAGACGGTTGGCAGTTGGTGGCGGGGAACATGCTGTCGAGTTTTGCCGTGCCCGGAGTGACTATTTAGCTGTGGCGGCATCGGTGCAACGAAAAGGAGCGACGCCATGATGACGATTGACCAGGCCAGCGATCTGATACGCGAGTCGCTGACGGTGATGATCGTGCTCAGTGCGCCCATCCTGCTGGCCGCGCTGGTGATCGGGCTGATGATCAGCATTATTCAGGCGGCCACACAGATCCAGGAGCAGACGCTGACGTTTGTACCCAAGATCATCGGCATGGGTATCGTCGCTGTCGTCGCAACACCTTGGATCGGCAAGATAATCATCGAGTTTGCTGAGCGGATGTTCAGCGGCAGCGGTTGACGGGGCAAGTGTGAAAGCAGGTGTCGTTTGGGATCACGCGAAGTTCGCATGAGGAATTCGATCATTGGTCGTCAGCTTCGAGCCGTTCTTGCGACATCTGCCCGCGTGGTTGATGGTGCTGTTTCGTCTGACCGGCATCTTCATGTTCGCGCCGATGTTCGGAAGCGTTCTTATTCCAGGGAGGGTCAAGATTCTGCTTGCCGTCGGCCTGAGTTTGTGCATCTATCCGATGTTGCTGATGCCCGGCACGCAGGCGGCCGCGAACATGGCGCCGCTGATCGAGCAGGGCCTCT
>CAUYYV010000412.1:0-2535 GCA_963577075.1 Phycisphaerae bacterium | reverse complement strand
GCAGTTCCACAGTTTCGGGCTGACCGTGCTGACGCTGATCCCGCTGTGCGTGGGCGCGAAGGTGGTGTATTCAGCCCGGTTCGTGCCCAAGCAGATCGTCGCGATGATCCGCGAGCACCGGCCTGACATCGTGGTCGCGATCCCGTCGATGTGGGGGGCGCTGTTGAGCGTCAAAGATGCGCAAAGCAGCGATTTCCAATCGATCCGAATGGCGATCTCGGGCGGCGAACCGTTGCCGGAGGCGACTTTCGAGGCGTTCGAGCAGCGCCTGGACCTGCGCCTCCTCGAAGGATACGGGCTGACCGAAACGGCGCCGGCGACCAGCTGGTGTACGCACAGCCGATTCCGGCGACATTCCGTCGGGCCGGCACTGCCCGGCGTGGACGTGCGCATCGTCGACGAGCACGATCGGCCGATCGGCGCCGACCGGGAAGGCGAGATCGTCATCGCCGGACCCAACATCATGAAAGGCTACTACCACATGCCGCAGGAGACGGCCAGGGTATTTGTCGATCTGGCGATGCCCACCGGCAACAGCGCCGACGCCCACAGGCGATATTTCCGCACCGGTGATATCGGCCGCATCGACGCCGACGGGTTTATCTACATCACCGGCCGCAAAAAGGAGATGCTGATCGTCGGCGGTGAAAACGTTTTCCCACGCGAGATCGAGGAGGTGCTCAACCAGCACGAAAGCGTCGTCGCATCGGCCGTGATTGGCAAAATCGACGGTGTACGCGGCGAGGTGCCCATCGCGTTCGTTGAACTTGGCGAGGGTCTCGACTTCGACGACAAGGCCCTGCGGGCATGGTGCCGTGACCGACTGGCCGGCTACAAGGTTCCCCGCAAGATACGCCACATCGAAAAGCTGCCACGCAACCCGACTGGCAAAATCATGCGCCGCGAATTGCAGGTCGAATAAAGCATCTTCCCGTCCCGCGACGACAAGCCCACGGTTTCAACAAATATATGCAGCCGGCAAAAATAAGTTACCTGACCGACATCACCTTCGGCTTCGGCGCGCTGGCCGGCGTCGCGCAGACCGCGGCCGACCTGGGCATGCGAAGGCCCATGATCGTGACCGACCCGCCGTTGGTAACGCTGGGCGTGGTGGACCGGCTGGCCGTCACGGCCGCGGCGGTGTTCGATCAGGTCGAATCGAACCCGACCGAACAAAGCGCGGTGGACGCGGCGCAGCGGTTTGGCGAGGCCCAATGCGACGGGCTGATCGCGATCGGCGGCGGGTCGCCGATTGATCTGGCCAAGGCGATCGCGCTGCTGGCCGATCACCCGGGTCCGCTGGCGCAGTACGCGTTGATCCACGGCGGGGCCGACAGGATCACGTCGAACATGCCGCCGGTCATCGCGATCCCGACAACGGCGGGCACGGGCAGCGAGGTCGGACGGGCAGCGCTGATTACCCTGGCAACGGGCGACAAATTGGCGCTGATCAGCCCGCACATGATCCCCGACGCCGCCATCTGCGACCCCGAGCTGACGATGTCCATGCCGGCGCACCTGACCGCGGCGACGGGCATGGACGCCGTCTCGCATTGCGTCGAGAACTATTGCTCACCGCGATTCAATCCGGCGGCGGACGCCATCGCGCTCGACGGGTTGGAGCGGGCGTATCGCCACATCCGCACCGCCGTTTTCGAGCCGACGGACCGTGAAGCGCGCACGCAGATGATGACCGCGGCGCTCGAGGGCGGGCTGACGTTTCAGAAGGGCCTGGGCGCGGTGCACGCTTTGAGCCATCCGCTGGGAGCACTGCGTGACAAGCGGCTTCACCACGGCACGCTCAATGCCGTCTTCCTGCCCCACGTACTGCGCTTCAACGCGGACGCCTGCCCCGACAAGATGGGCATCATGGCCCGGCGCATGGGTCTGAAAAGCGCCGCCGACCTGCCCGACGCGGCGGCGCAACTTACCGAGCAGTTAAATCTGCCCTTGACGCTGGGCGCATTGGGCCTGGCCGGCTCGGACCTCGAACCGCTGGCCGCCAAGGCGATCGCAGATCATTGCTCGGCGGCCAATCCACGCGCCATGACCGAGCAGCATTGTGCGAACCTGTACCGCCAGGCGTTGTAACGCGCACTCCCAAAAACCCGCCGGACCGGACAGATAACGTGGCTCGTCAGCCGGACGCAACTTGACCACGATTGCCTGCATACGAAAACGACGCGTGGTATGCCGCCCCGCTTGACGAGCGTTACAGCCGGTGGACGAACCACACGGTGTGCGTCATGGAAGATCGCGTGCTGATCCTTTATTTAGGCAAATGCAAGGTCCTGCCGCTCAACTGGTTCTACCGCGGCCGCGACCCACACACATAAAGCCCCTTGCTCGAAAAGATCGCCGCCCAGGTGGCGGCACCGTAACGGCGGCGAAGCGGCTCGGACCGACTGCTGACCGAAACGGCGCGTCCCGTTCGAAAATCATGTCACACGCAAGAGTTCGCCCCTTTCGGCGCTACGCTGCCCTCTAATCGTCCGGCCAACAGGGCAGGGGTTTGTCTTGTTACCACTTGTGTAA
>CAUYYV010000411.1:0-2580 GCA_963577075.1 Phycisphaerae bacterium | reverse complement strand
TGTATGAATGCTCTAATCATACAGTGTATTACAGGAACTTCTATTATTCAAATGCAATTTCCACCCATTGCAATATCGGACAGATAAAGTGGTCTTGGAGATGCAGGCCACCCAAGCGGCACCGCTTGGGCGGGCCGGACAATCTCGGTGCGATCGGCTGGATACGCAGGGCAAAACCGTCAGTCAGTGGTGGTCAGCAAGCTCTGGCGCAGGTATCCAGCGGGAAAATACCTGCCCAGAGAGATTTTTTCGTCCGTTTCGGAGGCGTGCCGCACCTGGCTGGCGGGGATATCAAACCGCTTCTGAAGACTGTGGATCAGTTCGATCATACGGCGCAACTGGGTTTCGTTGGGAGCCTTCTCGTCACTGTTGCCCACAAGACAGATGCTGATCGCGTGGCGGTTGTACCAGTCGCGATACGGCCCGGTCGCCCAGGCACCACTGCGCTGGGTCCGCCACCGAGACCCGCTGTGGACCGCCGTGGACGATGCCGACGTGCCCGGTTCTACCACGAAGTGGCAGTTGAGGCCCTCCTCGCCTTGCTCGCGATGTCGCGCTGCGATCGATTCGGCAGTATCGCCGACCCGGCCACTCTCGCTGACCACGATCGCCCGCCACCAATCCGGCTGAGGTGGCGCCGTCGTGTCAAACAGCATTGGGGCCTTGGGTCCGGGCAAGCTCGGGGCGCGCAGGTTGATTGGATGCGGCGGTCTCAGCATTGGTCCCGGCTCGAGCATCAGCAGCAGACCGCTCGACAACGTCATCGCCCCCACCAGTGCCGACAGCACAATCATCGGTCGACGGTTGGTCGCTGCCATACTCAGTTGATTCAAGAGACCAGACCCCTGGCTCGAAACAAATCGGCGCGTCGATATATCAATTCCATCGGTCGCAACCTTGCGATCGCTTTCAATTTCTTGATTGGTTGGCCGCATCGTCGGATCATCGCGCCTTCTCGGACCGCGGCGCGCGGCAAAATCCCGCCAACCGGAGGATTGGTTTGATGAACCCTGAAACGTGCTGAGAAACGCCGGTGCGATGGAAACATGGGCATCCCTGCCTGTCGATCCGTCCGTATTTTGCCGCCGTGTTGCTAGTCCAACGGCTTCAGCCGAGCACGAAGCGCCGGTTGCTCACCCCCGAGGGAGTTGATCTCTTTCGCCGGTCGGTATTTGCCGTGCAGCCACTGGTAGCGTTCGTAGGGCGAGCGCTCATGGCGGAGTTTGAACAGCGCGCCCTCACAACCGGCCAGCGCCATGGCCATGATTAAAAAGGCCGCAAGCAACGCGCCTTGGTGCAGCACCATGCCAGGATTCTAACACCGCCGGCACCAAACACCAACCATCGGCTGTGGTAACATGCCAAACTTCTTGGCGTGCGACAGGATCGGCCCACGACCCGGCCCCGCGGCAAGCCAAAGTCGGGCACGCCGTTTCGAGAATGCCCCATGCCCACCAAATGGTCGCAGACGCTGATCCCCACCAGTCGGCAGGTGCCAAGCGACGCTGAAGTACCCTCGCACCAACTGATGATCCGAGCCGGATACATCCGCAAACTCAGCGCCGGTGTCTACGGCTACCTGCCCCTGGGCTACCGCAGCCTGCGCAAGATCGAATCGATCGTCCGCCGGGAGATGGATCGCACCGGCGCCGCCGAGGTGCATCTACCCGTGCTTCAACCCATCGAACTATTGGAAAAGACCGGCCGACGAGAGGCCTACCCGCTCTTCGTTGTCACCGACCGCCAGGGTCGTGAGCACGCCCTCGGACCCACGCACGAGGAGGTCGTCACCGAGCTGATCGGCGCGTATGTCAAGTCATATAAACAGCTTCCTATCACGCTCTACCAGATCCAGACCAAGTTCCGCGACGAATATCGCCCCCGGTTCGGCGTGCTGCGCACCCGCGAGTTCCAGATGAAAGACGCCTACAGCTTCGACACCACGGCCGAGGGGCTGGAGGCCAGCTACCGGGCCATGTACGACGCTTACTGCCGCATCTACGACCGTTGCGGTTTGTCCTACGAGGTCGTCGAGGCCGAGTCCGGCCCGATCGGGGGCTCGGCGTCGCACGAGTTTATGGTCCCCTCGCCCACGGGTGAGGACGTGATCCTCAAATCCGACAAGGGCAACTACGCCGCCAACGTCGAGAAGTGCGCGATCGGCGAGCGCAAGCATGACCTCAACGGTGATCCAACGGGTGAACTGGAAAAAATACACACACCCGATTGCACCACCATCGACGATGTCATCGCCTTCTTCAAGAAAAACCTCGGAACGAAACTCAAAGCATCAAACATGCTCAAGACACTGGTCATCACTGCAACCACGATCGCCGACGCCGATGTGGAGAAGCTACGCACAAAAATCCGCCAAGGTGGACCGGCCTCCGAGCCGGCGATGAAGGGTGAATATTGGTTTGTTTTGGCGGTTATATCTGGCGATCACGACCTGAACTTGGCAAAGCTACAGGGACATGCGAACAAAGAATCCGGCCGCAAGGTGGAACTGTTCTTCGACGAAGAACTCGCGAGGGCAGGTGGATTTTCGGTCGGATTCGTAGGTCCGCAGCAAGCGGCTCA
>CAUYYV010000410.1:0-2605 GCA_963577075.1 Phycisphaerae bacterium | reverse complement strand
GGTGCGCCGATCGCGGGGGATGCCGTGGCGGAAGATCGAGTTCCAGACCTGGGTCGAGCGAACGTAGTTGAGCACGTTGGCGAACATCTGGGGTTTGGGGCCGGAGGCTTAGCACTTGGGAACCTGGGACATAAGGTCCGTCATGCGATTGTTTCTTCCATGAAACTCATATGGTGAGCATTGTGGTGTTTTCGCCGCCAACCGCAACCCCGCCGCCGCGGCGTGGTTCAGACAGTGATAAACGACTCGGGCGAGTCCCACTGACCCAGTTCCTGGCGATACTTGCGGGACTTGTCGACCACCACGTATTCGCCTTCGAGATAAACTTTGTATCGCTCGAGCGGCCTCGGGGCCGGGCCCTCGAAGTTGACCCCCTCGCGATTGAATCCCGAGCCGTGGCAGGGGCACTTGAACTTCTCGTCGGCGGCCAGCCAGGTGGGGATGCAGCCCAGGTGCGTGCAGGTCGTGCTAATCGCCACGAGCTTGCCATCGGGCAGGTAGTTGATCCAGACGCCCTTGCTGGCCTTGTAGGCGGTGTAGACGCCCGGCGCGGGATAATCGGTCATCCGCCCGGCACGAAAGATGGGCAGCGGCTCTTTGGTCAGCTTGGGCACCATGAACGACTGGAGTGCGGCACCAGCCGTCGCGCCGACGAGGGCCAACAAGCCCCAAGCGGCGGCGAGCGTTAGGTTGAAGTGGCGACGCGTCACGGCGGCGGCGGAGGCAAGAGCATCAGCGCGGTTGCGGATGCGATCGGCCAAACTCGGCCGCGGCCGGGCAAACCCGCTGGCGACCATCACCGCTTCGGCGGCATCGGGCGGCGCATCGGCCGGCAGCATCGCCGCCACCGCGGACGCGGGTGCATGCCGTGTCCGCGGCTGCTCGTCGGCATCCGATCGACCTCGACCGCTGATCATCGAGTCGGCGAGCAAGCCCGCCCATTTCGGGTCGGGCGGTCCATCGGGAATCACCAGCGCCGCCTTGGCGGCATGTCCGCCACCACCTCCACCGGCCGCGGCGGCCGCTTCCTGTTCCTGGCCGGCCCACGGCTCAGGGCCGTCGACCTCGATTATGTCGAACTTGATCACCTCGACCGGGCAGCCCTCCGCCGCCGTGATGATCGAGGGCGTCAGCGGCTTGGTGAATTCGGCACCGATCGCCTCCGGCCGAATGATGCACGTCTCTTCCTGAACCTCGAAAACCTCGGGGCAGTCCGTCTCGCAGGAATCGCAGACGATGCAACCGGGGGCGATCCATACCTTGACGATTTCCTGGTGAGTTTCCGCCATTTCCTGGTCAAACTCCGTCGCGTCCCGGGGCCGCGGGCACCGGCGATCCGGCCCGCCCGCCTAATTATCGACCACCGAGCCTTGATCCCGTTGAACCGCTTCGCGGCGCGTCAACTGCGCCTTGGCAGCGGTCCTGACGTAACTGTTCGTATCGGTGGCCGCGATCTTTCCTATCTTAGACCATATCTGCTCGTCCGTCATGGCCGATACGGCGGTGAGCGTGTACACCATGATCCTGTCCTGCTCGGCCAGGGGCAGGGTATCGTTGGGGCCACGACCTCCCTCGGCCACCAACTGGGCCAACTCGCCACGATCGAGCAGCAGTCCGGCGACGATGCGGCTGCCCTTCGGCTCGCCCAACTTGGCCAGTGCGATGGCGATGTCCCAAGCAACTTCCCGGGGTTGGGTTTGGTCCATGGCCTCGATCAGCGCGTCGATCACACGCCGGTCACCACGGTCGGCAAACTGCCCGAGCGCCGAGGCTGCAAAGCCGCGGATTTCAATGTTCTCGTCGGACAGCATCTTCAGCAGGTGGTCAATCGCGCCGCGCGCCTCGACAGGATCGTGCCACTGGCGCAGAGCGACCACCACGGCATGTCGAACCTGCGGGTGGCTCGAGTCGGCATGATCAAGCAGCACGTCGAGATTGCCCGGCTGTTTGAGCAGAGCGATGGCTGACAGCAAAAAACGCTGCGTCTTGTCGTCGGCGGCGAACTGCGGCCGAGCGAGCAGTTTGATCAGTTGAGTGTTCAGTTTTGCACTGACTTGCGGGTCGTCCTTGACCGTCGGGATGAGTTGAGCCAGCCGGTAGGCGGCGTGCCAACGATCATTTGTCAGCCCTTCGGACCGATCGAGAGTCGCCAGTTGCTCGTCGACGGTGGCGCGGCTGCCGGCCATCCTTGCGATGGGGTAGACGATGGCGACGGCGGCGCAGACGATCACTGCGGGGATCAGGATCAGTTGCGCCAATTGACGCCCAGCCGACGGCGGCGGTGAGATTTCATTGGGAGTCGTGACCGAATCGCCCCGGTCAGGCGGCATCGGCATGGCCGAACCGTCCGCCTGGTGGTCGTCGTCAGGCCTACTCTGCGGGGACGATTTGGTATCGTTGATCATGGCGTGGAGCGCCGCAGCGGTGCAACGAGGCCGACAACATCCGTGCTGCCGCGCCACTATGGTAGGCAACCACGACGTTGAATCAATCCGAGCCGGGCGCACTGGCGTCGCCACCCCGCTCGAAGACCTGCACGGCCTGCGCGACGGTGAATACGCCCTCATAAATCGCGCGGCCAACGATGGCGCCTTGGATCGGAAGC
>CAUYYV010000409.1:0-2630 GCA_963577075.1 Phycisphaerae bacterium | reverse complement strand
ACGATCGGATGCGCCACCGGCTGATCTTCCCGATCTGCGACGAACTGGGCAAGCCAATCGCATTCGGCGGGCGCACGTTACCCGCGGGCAGCCTCGGCGATAAGAACGAAGCGAAATATCTCAACAGCCCCGAGACAGCGCTGTTCAACAAGTCGGCGACGCTGTACGGGCTGCACATGGCCAAGAAGGTGATCATCGACAGCCGCACGGCCGTGGTCGTCGAGGGCTACACCGACGTAATCGCCTGCCACCAGGGCGGGTTTACCAACGTCGTCGCGACACTGGGCACGGCTCTGACCGCTCAGCACGTATCACGTCTGAGGCGTTTTGCTGATCGGGTGGTGCTCATCTTCGACGCAGACGAAGCCGGTCAGAAAGCGGCTGACCGTGCGGTCGAGATCTTCCTCACGGGCGACTTGGACGTCGGCGTGGCGATCCTGCCCGATGGTCTTGACCCGGCCGAGTTGCTGGCACGACCCGAGGGTGCTGTGGCATGGAACAAGGCCGTCAATGCCGCCGACGACGCACTTGATTACCAGTTCAACCGAGTGCGTAGCCACTTGGATGCGGCCGCCACCCTGACCGCTCGCCAGCGTATCATCGAGGATTACCTGCGCCAGCTCGCCCAGTTGGGCCTGACACGCCAGGGCCTGGTTCGACGGGCACTGATCATGCAACGGCTTGGCGACTTGCTGGACCTGCCGGCGTCACAGGTCACCGCCATGGTCAAGGCCATGGCGCCGCCGCAGACACCGCGTCCACCGGTGCAAGCAGGCGCCCGGGGCGGCACTCCACAGGTTATCGGGCAGGAAAGTGAAAAAAATGCGGATATCAGTATTGCCGAGGAGGAAATGCCGCCTAAAATCAGAGCCATACGGCTGGCCGAGCAGCATTTGATCGGCGGACTGCTCCGCGAGCCAAGCCTGTTTGATCAGGCGCATTGGAACGGGCGGTCGCTGGAAGAAGCGGTCGCGCCCTCGGAAATGGTCACACAAGACGCCAAGCGAGTTTACGAGTTGATCTTCAATAGGCTGTGCGATGGCCGGGGCTTGGCACTCACTGATCTGTTGGCTGATTTGGCCAGTCGGGGCGAGCCATCGCTGTGCGACTGGGCCACACAAGCCGAGGCACAGGCCGAGCAGTTGACCGGAGGCAACGCGCATAAACTACGCGAGCTGGTGACGCAAGCGGCTGCCGCGATTCAGAACCACCAACACCAGCGCGAGTACACGGAGGTACGTAACCAGCGTACGCGGGAGACAACCCAGGGCATCGAACAGGATGATGAACGGCTTCGACGATTGTTTGAGCACCAAAAGGCCCATCCGTCGTCCGTTCGTATTGCACGAGTCGAACAGTGAACGGGTAAACGGGTAAGGAGAGTCACCAACTTGATTATGCCAAAGCTACACCCCGGAATGGAGGAGGTGATCGGCAACGGTCGCAAGCGAGGCTTCATCACCTACGATGAACTGAACACCATATTGCCCGACGAGATGGTCGAGCCTGATCAGATAGACGGCCTGCTGGTCGTTCTCGGTTCGCTGGGTATCGAGATGGTGGATTCGAACCGGGCCCCGCGTCCACACGAACACGTTCCCAAGCTCAACGACACGTCCCGATCCGCCGAGCCCAACGCCAACTCGGCGGGCGCAAATTCTGATACGAACCGAGCCCGTACCGATAGCGAAGAAGCGGCGATCCAGGCCGAGTTGGCTCGCGCGATGCAGGAGGCATCCAATCGTCGCATCGACGACCCCGTGCGCATGTACCTGACGCAGATGGGCGAGATCAGCCTGCTGACCCGCGCCGAGGAAATCCGCCTGGCCAAGAAGATAGAAACCTGTCGCATGATCTTCCGGCGAAAGGTGCTGGAAAACGATTACAGCATCGGCGCGACCGTTGAAATCCTTGAGATGGTACACAACCGCGAGTTGCCCTTCGACCGAACGATGAAGATTTCCACGGCGGAGGAAGACGCTAAGAAGAAGATCGCCGCCCGCATCCCGTTCAATCTCAAGACGGTCCGCAAACTACTCGAACTCAATCGGCTCGACTGGGAAACGCTTGATTCGTCCAGCAGAATGGCCCGCGCCAAGGTGGCGCAGATCGAACAACAACTGCGGTCGCGTCGGCGCAAGATGGCCACACTCACCGAAGAACTGTCGCTGCGAACCAGCAAGATCCAACCGCTGTACCGGAAACTAATCAACATCAGCAACCGGATGGCGAGGCTGGAAAAAGATCTTGAAAGTGCCAACCGTCGACCCAATAGCTTCGATCCCGAGGACGTCATGGTCATGCGTGACGAGTTGCATGGGATGCGTGGACTGGCCCTTTGCGAACCCGAACAATTGCGCTGCCAGGCAGCTGACATCAAGGTTGTCTTCGACGAATACGAGACGGCCAAGCGAGACCTGTCGGGCGGCAACCTACGCCTGGTTGTTTCGATTGCCAAGAAATACCGAAACCGTGGCCTATCGTTCCTCGACATCATCCAGGAAGGCAACACCGGCCTGATGCGTGCGGTGGACAAATACGAGTACAAGCGTGGCTACAAATTCTCGACGTACGCCACCTGGTGGATCCGCCAGGCGATCACCCGCGCTATTGCGGACCATGCCCGTACC
>CAUYYV010000408.1:0-2635 GCA_963577075.1 Phycisphaerae bacterium | reverse complement strand
CGGCGATGTGCTTGCTGGCGGGGATACTGCGTATCGTCGGACACGGCGAACCAGCGTACACACCGATCGGGTTGCGAAACGTGCTGATGAGCGGCGTGGCCGTGATGGTCTTTGGATGCTGGCTGAAGTTGGTCAGCAAGTGACGCAGGCAGCATCTCATCTTCGATAGATAATGAGAGCAGCTAGAAAACCGCAGAGGCATCCGGCCAGCCCGCCTAGGATCAGGTAAAGGATCGTCAACCACCACGCCTCCATGAACAATACGCCAAGGGTGACGCTGAGGCTCGCGCCGGTGAACAACCCGATGGTAGGCCATTGGCCATGCGCCCGGGCGGCGGCGCTTTCGGTTCGGCGAAACAGGCGATTGCCGTGTGCCATCATCACAAAGGTACGCTAAAAAAGGTCCGGTTTCCAATCAATTTAAATCCGGAAATGGTTGCGACGGGCGATCGCCGCCGGCGTATAATGGGTGCATGTCCACCCTGCTGCCCATTTACGATACCCAGCCGGTTCGGCCAGCGTACGCGCAGGGACCGCAAAGCCTTGCAGCGGTCAGGATGCTGCGGCTGAGCGTGACCGACCGGTGCAACCTACGCTGCGTGTATTGCATGCCGGATGATGGCGTGGCGTTCTTCGCACAGCAAGACGTGCTGAGCACCGACCAGATCATCGCCGTGGCCCGCGCCGCAGCGGCTGTGGGGATCAATCACTTCAAGGTAACCGGCGGCGAGCCGACGGTGCGGGCTGATCTGCTGCGGATTGTCGAAGCGTTGGCTGAACTGGGCCCGGCCGACCTGTCGATGACCACCAACGGGTTGCTGCTGGATCAATTGGCAGTACCGCTGCGCCGCGCAGGCCTGGACCGGATAACGGTCAGTTGCGATTCACTTCTCCCCGATCGGTTTGACAAGATCACGGGCGGCCGGTGCGGCCCCGAAGCGCTGGACAAGGTGCTACGCGGCCTGGAGGCGGCATCGCGAGCGGGGTTTTCGTGCATCAAGTTGAACGTCGTGGTAATGGGCGGTATCAACGACGATGAGGTCGCTGACTTTGCGAAATTGACGTTCGATCGGCCGTGGACAGTGCGATTCATCGAGTACATGCCGTTGGGTGACAGTGAGTTGGCCGAATCCTTTGATCGCTACGCGGTGGACAACGCCGCCGTGCGCGCGTGTATCGAACGCGAGTTGGGCGAACTTTTACCGGTGTCGCGATCAAACGAAGCTGGCGTGGGTCCCGCGCAGGTCTACCGGCTCAGCGGCGCGGCGGGGCGCATCGGATTTATCAGCGCGATGAGCCAGCCGTTCTGCGAAACGTGCAATCGATTGCGGCTGACCGCGCGCGGCGAGTTGCGCGCCTGCCTGTTCGACGGCGACGAGGTTGACCTGATGCCGGCCCTGTCGCCCGTTCCCGATGAGGCGATGATCGTGGACCTGATGCGTCGGTGCGTCATGCTCAAGCCACAAGTACATTCGCGGCGTGGCAACCGCGCCATGAGCCAGATGGGCGGTTAATCCAGCGTGCATTCCCCTTGGCAGCGAGACATGCCCCGCGTGCGGACGGAAGAAGCGTTAAGCTTGATTTGATCGAAAAACTCCAATCGCAATTCGGTATCGACGGCGCGGCGCGGTTCGAGCGGGCCGAGGGCGACCTGATCCGTTTGGCTATCAACACACCGCAGGCCGAGGCGCACGTCTATTTGCACGGTGCCCACGTATCGCATTTTCAACCCGCGGAGGGCGCTGCCGTGCTGTTCATGAGCGAGCGAAGCCAGTTCGGGCCGGGCAAACCGATCCGTGGGGGCGTACCCGTCTGCTTTCCGTGGTTCGGCGTACGCGCTGATGAGCCTGACGCACCCAATCACGGTTTTGCCCGGCACCAACAGTGGAACATTGAATCTGTCGAGCAAACCGCAGACGGCAGCGTGTGCGCCACGCTTCAGTTGGATTTCAGTGACCGGACACGGGCACTCTGGCCTTACGAGTTTCGACTGCGATACGTAGTTACCGTTGGCCAAACGCTCACCATGGCGATCGAGACGATCAACGGCTCGGACCAGCCTTTCAAGTTCGAACAAGCGTTGCACACCTATTTTGCCGTCCCCGACGTGCGGAGGACGGCGGTGCATGGCCTCGGCCAGGCCGAGTACCTCGACAAAGTGGACCGCCATCAACCGAAACACCAAGGCGATGCACCCCTGAAGATCGAGTCGGAAACGGACCGCGTATACATCGGCACCGAGGCGACGTGCGTGCTCGAAGATGAGGTTGGGGATCGTCAGATCACGATCAAAAAATCCGGATCGAATAACACGGTCGTGTGGAACCCGTGGATTGCCAAGGCGCAGCGGATGCCGGACTTTGGCGACGATGAATGGTCGCGAATGCTGTGCATCGAAACATGCAATGTAGCTGATCATGCCGTCACGCTGGGCGCCGGTGCGTCGCACACCATGTCAGCCACGATCACGGTAGGTTCGCGCGATTAGATCGCGTCATTCGATATCCGGGGCTTGTTATTGCAACGGGCTGGCCGAGGCCGCGACCTCTTCGAGCACGTTCGCGATCGCAGACACTGAATCGTCGGACGTTGTTTCACCGGCCGTCGCGGCGGAGGCGAGCAGGCTCGAGGTGGA
>CAUYYV010000407.1:0-2643 GCA_963577075.1 Phycisphaerae bacterium | reverse complement strand
CTCCTTGGAAGATTCGGTCGTCCACCCGGCCCGCCCCCCGGCCCGTTGCGGCGGACTGCACACTTGAGTATCGCTGCCGTGGGCGGATGCGTCAAGCCGAAGCGGATTCCAAGTGGCTACTGGCCGACGGCGTGCCCCGGCCGCCGGGAGCGGGCCTCGGCGATGGCGTCAACCACCTGCGACACACCGTACGTGTCGCCCATGAACACCACGCTGCCATCCGTGGCGAAAACAACCAGTAATGGGATCGTGACCCGGCCCATCTTCCTGAGCATTTGATTGCCATCGACGTTGGTTCTGCTTGTGAGGTCGACCTTGATGGGCACGACGTTCGGTGCATCGAGCAGTTTGACGACGCGATCGCTTTCGAGCACCACGGTCTCGAGCACCTTGCAGTTGATGCACCAGTCGGCGGTGAAATCCATCACGACGATTCGGTGGGCGTCGATCTGGTCTTGGAACGCGGCCGGGGTGTAGTAGACCCATTTGATTCGACCCGACTCGGTGACGCCCATCGGTACCCCGATCAGTGCTGCTGTCACAACGATCACGGCGCCGACGCTGGTGAACAACCGGCGCCCGATCGGGCTGCGCAGGACGCGGATCGACTGGATCAGCAACCACCCGCCGCCGATCGCTATGAACCCAAAGACGATCCACCAATAAGCTTGATTCGTGGCGTTGGTACCGTCGGTGATCAAGCCATTGATCCCCGTGCCGATGAAGTAGGTGGCGGCGGCGAGCATGAACAGGCCCATGACCTGCTTGAGCAACTCGTTGCCCGGTCCACTGCGTGGGACACGCTCAACCAGAACGGGAAAGGCGGCAAGCAGCAGGTAGGGCAGACCCATGCCAGCGCCGATCGCCAGGAACGTCGTCAGTGTGGTCACGGGCGGTTGTTGCGTCGCCCAGGCTGCGGCCGTGCCCATAAGCGGTGCCGTGCAGGGCGTGGAAAGGACGGCGGTCATGATCCCAAACCCGAACGAACCGGGCAGCGTGCCCTGCTGCGGGTTGATCGCGTAGACCCATCGGGGCAGGTGCAGCGAGAATAACCCACACATACCGACCGCCATCATGGCGATCACGGCACCTACGGCGATCGTGAACCAGGGCAGTTGAAACAGGTCGTTGATCGCCCCGAAGCCACTGATCAGTGTGATGGCACCGCCGATCGCCAGCCAGAACGCCAGGATGCCCGCCACCATCACCAGCCCGAGGCCCAGCGTGCGTGGCCGGCTGTTTCGGCCGGCGTTGGCCAGGCTGATGATCTTGATCGGGATGACCGGCATCACGCAGGGAGTGAAGTTGAGCAGCAAGCCACCTATCGCCGCCAGCAGCAACACGATCAAGTGGCCGGTCATCGTTGCGCCGTGGACGGAAATCGCGATGCCGAAAACGCCGAACTGGAGGTCGTTTTTCTTCGACGCGGTGGGCGGCGGGTTCGGGTCGAACCTCTCGAACAACTCCGCATTGGTCTGGGTCACGGGCGTGTCATCGGCGACGATCTCGATCTGGGCCGTCGCGGCAACCGTCGTGGGCATCAGGCACTGGGTAGCGTTGCATGCTTGATAATAAAGCTCCAGATTGATTTCCTTTACGCCAGGCTTCGTGTCAGCGGCGATGGCAACCGGTAAGCGCAGCACGACACGGTGTTCGTACACCTTCAACCGCAGAGGTTTGCCGTAGTCGACCTGAATCGTTCGGCCCGGAGGGTAGTCGACCGGCCCGGCTTGCAGGGCCGGGTCGGACTCGGTTTCAAGGACGGAAAGCCAAGTGGGTACCTGCTTGAAGATCCTTGACGAGATGACTTGCGACTTGTCCGGGTTGATGTGCCAACCGGGTCCGATGTCGATCACGATTGCCAGTGCGACCATGTCACCAGCGTGACCGCCGGTCACTGACCAGGCGGTGGTCGCCTTGACCGCGCCGGGTGGCGTCGATGGTAGCGGTCGGACCGACAGCGACTCGAGCGGGTCCGGTGCCTGTGCCACGGCATGGTCCGGCCCGAGCAGCGTCAGGGCCAGCAGCACAGCACAAGATGTCATGGATCGGTTCATGGTGTCGGCTGTCGCTCGAAGTCTGCAGATAATTATCGACTCCTGTACAGCATTGGGGGCCAATTTTCCGATATCAGAATAAACTATTACCCATGCAGGATTATTAACTGAATACGATGGCGGAGGTTCTCGATCAAAACGAGGTTGATGCCCTGTTGGCAGCCGTCAACAGCGGCGACGTTGTCGAGGGCGACACCGACGCGGTGCCAAAGGTGTTTTCCCATTATCGCACCTCGGCGGGGGAACTCCAGATTCGGCCTTACGATTTCAAGCGGCCTGAGCGTGTCAGCAAGGAGCAGATGCGCGCCCTGGAGAACCTGCACGACGGGTTTGCACGAAGCGTCGGGGTGCTGCTGTCGGGGTTTCTCCGGACGATCGTCGAGGTCCATGTCGTCAGCATCGAGCAGATGACCTTCAGCGAGTTTACCCACAGCCTGCCCAATCCAACGTCGTTTAGCATCCTGGCGCCGCAGCCGCTGGAAGGCAACATGTGTCTCGAGATCAGCCCGCTGATCATCTACCCGGTGCTGGACCGGCTGCTGGGTGGCTCGAGTGCCGATCTGTTCATCCCGCAGCGGCCCCTGAC
>CAUYYV010000406.1:0-2681 GCA_963577075.1 Phycisphaerae bacterium | reverse complement strand
GGCCCGGTCTCGTTATCACGGGTCATTGGGTGCGTCGCACTGCGCCATGATCACATTGTAACCAACGGCTGACAATAGCCCATATTAAGTCTCCACTTGTGAGTTGGAGCATTATCACAAGTTGAATGATCGAGTTGACGCGGCGCGCCGCTGCGACAGGTTGCTGACCTTCGGCTTCAACATGCGGTTCATGGCAGCGGCCGGGGCCATATATCAAGAGATTCAGGCGGGCGGGCTCGGCCGCGTGCATCACACGCGCTGCTGGTCTACCGGCACCACCGTGCCTGGCTGGAGCGTCTACCACCGCAAAGACAAGACCGGCGGCGGCGTCCTCGCCAGTTGCGCCGCCCATGCCGTCGATCTTGGGCTCTGGATGCTTGGTTTCCCGCAGCCGGACACGGCCCTGGCGTCGGCGTATCACCGCATCCAGGAAGATTCCAACATGCCGGTAACCTGGGAGGGGAAGCGTGAGGATTGCGACGTCGAGGACCTGCTGTGCGGTCATGTCACCCTGGACGAAGGCAAGTCGGTATCAGTCGAGTGCATATGGTCCGGCGAACTGGGTGACGATATAGGTATCGAAGTCTACGGTTCAAACGGCTCCGCCCGGCTCAACGTGGCGTCGTCACCCTCGCAGATCTATCAGTTCGCCGAGGACGGGGGCACGATCATACGGCCAGTCGGTCCCGCGGACTGGTCCGTCTCGCTACGTCAGGAGATGGTTGAATTCATCCGCTGCATTCACGAGGCGGCCGAACCGCGCGTGACGCCCGAGGAAGCCATCCGCTGCCAGACAGTGATCGACGCGCTGTATGAATCAACGGCCACCGGACGACCGGTTTCGATGTAACTTTTCAGATTGGCGGCGTTTAACATAACTTACTGAAACAAAGAAGGTTGCTTCGATATTGTACCAGAATCCAGGCGCGTCGCGCGTTCGCTGTTCTATCGCGGACGCAGTATAGCTGTGAGAGCACGGTGGATGCGGTGTTGGAGCCATCCGCGCCGCTGGCGGCGTCGTTGGAATGGGCAACGAATCGACGGCGAGATGGAATTATATTTATGTTGTTGCCTTATTTACAGAAACTTATGTTAAGTGTCACTAGATGGAGTCTCGCGGTCGCCTGAACAGCCGAGGCATCATTAGGTTGTGTCGGTGACTTGAGAATGCGGTAGTGGCGAGAGGCGAACGCCCGGATGCCGTCGGCAACGAGCGCGTGCTCATCATCCAGCGTTTGAACCGGTATCCTGTTTCCGTCGCCGTCCGCGAGCGCGGTCGTCCCCTTCGGCAATCGCGCATGAACCGGACCGGTGTACTCGAACCCAAGCGGGTTGAACAGGGTCAGCGTCTTCCCGCCTCGCTCCGGCCTTGCGAGTACAGCCAGTGCGTGCGTCGTCGCACGCATTGCGGTGTGCAGCGACGATTCGGCGCGCCGGTGCGCGTTGTGATAGGCATCGTGTACCGATGCGCGTCGAAAATGTCATGGAAATTATTGAAAAGGTTCTCGATCCTTCTGCTTATGTGTCTGTCATGCACAACAACCATTGCCGCGCCGCGTCACGTGTACCTGACCTGGCAGGGCGACACCAGCACGACGATCACCGTCAACTACCACACGATGGCGGCGGCGGATGCCAGTGAAGTCCGATTTGCCCGCCAGTCGTGTGCCGGCGATATCGATGCGTACCCGTATCGCGCCGTCGGGCGGCGCCACCAGATCCCCGGAATGGCGGATGGCCGCACGGTTCATGTGGTTGAGTTGATCGGACTGAAACCGGGCACGAGCTATTACTTCATCGCCGGCGATGAAACGACCGGCTTCAGTCCGGAGCATAAATTCCGGACGGTGCCGGATGACGATCGGCCCATTCGCTTCATCACCGGCGGCGATGTGGGGATCGAGGCGATGGCGGGCGAGCTGTTGAGCCGCGCGGCGCAGCAGTCACCGTTGTTTGGCGTGATCGGCGGCGACATTGCTTACGCAAACGGCAATCTGGCGGAAGCGAGCCGCTGGGACGCCTGGCTGGATAATTGGGAGCGGTCGATGGTCACGCCGGACGGGCATCTGGTCCCAATTGTCGCGGCGATTGGCAACCATGAAGTGCGGGGTGGTTTCGGCGGCACGATCGACGAGGCACCGTTCTACCTGGGCTATCTAGCGCAGGGCGGGCGAACCCATTTTGACCGTGTGTTCGGGCGGAACATGGCGCTGTTAGTTCTGGACAGCGGCCACATTGTGCCGCACGACGGCGCGCAGGCCGAATGGCTCGGGGCCGCGCTGCAGCGACACGCAGACAAGCCGGTGCGCTTCGCTGTGTACCACGTGCCGCTGTACCCAAGCTTCCGGCCGTACGATTTGGCGCAGTCCAGAATGGGACGCCAGCACTGGGGGCCATTATTCGATCGATTCGGTCTGACGGCGGCCTTCGAGAATCACGACCACATGTTCAAACGCACAAAGATGTTGAAGGGCAAGCGGGGTTCTGAAGCCGGAACGGTCTATCTCGGTGACGGCTGTCTCGGGATCGGGACGCGATCGAATTCTGAGCGGCGCTGGTATATGGAGAAAATGGCCGGGCTGCCGCACTTCTGGATGGTCGATGTCGCGGCAACCGGCGTCGAGTATCGCGCGATGCTGGCCGAAGGTGTGGCGATCGACGTGTATCCGCCGACCGCCGCC
>CAUYYV010000405.1:0-2682 GCA_963577075.1 Phycisphaerae bacterium | reverse complement strand
CTCCCTTGTTCTCACCGAAGTCCCTGGTCACGGTCCACGTCGATAACGGCCTTGATAAGCCCGGGCTGGTCGGACAGTTGTGCAAACTGGTCGGGCACCTGGGCCAGAGCCATCCGGTGCGTCAACCACGGCCCGATGTCTATCCGCCCAGCCTGCATCAGGTCAATGATCTTCTCAAAAGTGTTCGATGTCGAATTACGGGTGGCCAGCAGCGTCATCTCCCGCTTGTGATACTCGGCGGCGTCGAACTCGAGGCTGCCCTTGTACATGCCAACGAGGATCAAGCGCCCGCCGTGTGCCGGAAGGCCGAACGACGCCGCCATCGATCGCGGATTGCCGGTGGCGTCGAACACGGCCGCCGGGTTCAACTCCGGCGGCGGCGCGTGGACACAATCCTTCACATTCATGTGCTGGTCACAAAATGCCAGGCGGTTCTCATTGATATCGACGACCGTCACCTTGGCGCCTTGGAGCACGCAGAACAAGACGACACCCAGCCCGATCGGCCCGGCGCCAATGACCAGCACCGATTCGCCCGGTTCTATGCCCGCCCGCTCCACCGCGTGTGCGCCGATGCCGAGCGTCTCGACCAGCGCCAACTGGTCAAGTGACAGGCGGTCGGACTTGTGCAGTTTTGACACCGGCACTTTGATGTAAGAGCGCATGCCCCCATCGACGTGTACGCCCAGGACGCGCAGATCAACACAGCAATTGGTTCTGCCACTTCGACA
The DNA here is from genome assembly GCA_963577075.1 of Phycisphaerae bacterium. Taxonomy (GTDB): domain Bacteria; phylum Planctomycetota; class Phycisphaerae; order Phycisphaerales; family Phycisphaeraceae; genus CAUYYV01. Next base: position 1,951 of record CAUYYV010000405.1, on the reverse strand, counting down.
CGCAGCGCAACACCCGCAGTTAAGGTACGGTTCGACGGCGCAACGGTCGCCCACGGCCAGGCCGCAGTTGTCTCCACCAAGTTCGGCGATCTCAACACCCAATTCGTGGCCGGCGATGCGTGGGTAATCGAAAAAAGGGTGCAAGCCTCGAAATGCATGCACGTCGGTGCCACAGATCCCCACACGCCCGACGCGTACCACCGCCTCACCTTCGCGCGGCGGGTCGGGCTCAGCCGTGTCGATCAGAGAAAACTGCCCGGGTTTTTCCAGAATAACCGTCTTCATGGTCCAACGAGCGTCAAATATTACAGGATGGCAGGCCAGACGGCGTCCGGAACCCTGAAAAAGCGACAGTCTTTAAGGGTGACGCAGCAAACCTGTTCGCCGTACCACCGACTGGATCGCGACATTTGCATGCGAGACAAGCTGATCGAAGGAATATCGGTACGGCGCGATCTGCGCCTGCAGAACTCAACCGTCCGCGTCGACCAGATGTTTCGTAGGGTTGAGCGGCACTGTCGGACCGTGATCTACGTGGACTTCATGGTATGAGCGGCGCCTTTCGATTGGATGATATTGGCCAGCAACAACAGTCCTCCGATGCCGCCCCGCATGTAGCGCAGAAAGAGGATCAGCAGTGATACGCCAAACCCCTGCTCCGCGGCGTGCCCGATCATCGGAAAAAAGAAGCTGAACGCGCTCTCACGCACACCCAACCCGTTGATCGAGATGGGCAATGATTCAACCAGAAAGATCAACGGGATGATGACCAGCAGTCGTCCAAACGGCACGTCAACGCCCAATGCCAGGCAGTTGAGCTTGCTGATGACCACGATGTTGAACTGAAATACCAGGGCAATGCCGAGGATCAACATCAACGCCGGGGTGTGCCGGCGGTACGCATTGAACGAGCGCAACACCTTCACGGGCAGCCTCACCCATCGCGATGGCGCAGCCGGCATCCTGGCGATCATGCGATCGCTCGTCACGATGAGAAACGCTGCGACAGCAACCAAATAGACCGACAATATCAACCAGACATACGGATTTTCAGGCAGGAACAGGCTGGCGACCACGAAAATCGAAATCAGTGCAAACAGCCCTATCAATCGATCGAACAGCACCGACGAGGCGCTCTTGGCCAGATCGCGACTCGTGCCGTGCAACGCGTGCACTCGATACACGTCGCCTCCGAAATTCGTGGGCAGGAACAAGCCTAAAAAGTGGCCGATCATGTACGTCTTCCACAGAAACCTCAGCGGCACGACACTGCCGTCGGCCTTGAGAATCCATTTCCAACGCAAGGCGCTGAAAATGGTCTGCACCATCATGACCGCCAGCGCCAAGGCGAAAAAACGGACGTCGAAGTTCTTGTATGTCTTGAGCAGATCGCCCAGATCGATCCAACTGATCACCACCGCGAGCAGTCCGACCGAGACCGCGATCTTGACAAAAAACAGGAGTCGCTTCTTCATGATCGAGAACCGGCGCAAACCGGCATTTCCCGTACAGGACACACCTCACCATGTGGCCGGGCTGAACCCGGCCGATCTGAATTACTTCATCGGGATTTCGCGGCTTGGATTGTATTTTTGGAAAGTAACGAGCGCTATTTATCAGGCCCTGCTGCAAGTGAATCCGCCGCGGCGTCGAGCAATTCGTCGGGGAGGGGATCGCTCGAGAGGATGACCGCCACGGGATTTTGCAGGTATTGCCTCGCGACGCTGCGCAGCGACTCGGCATCGAGTTGGCCGACCCGGCGGATGAACCTTTCGGTATCGTGCTGTCCGAGGCCGTACAACTCATCGATCGCGTAACTTGATGCACGATCACTGTTGGACTGCTTGCCGAGAAACTCGCGCGTGAGCACGGCGGCCCTGGCATGACTTAGCGTGCGATCATCGATCAACTCGTCCCGTACCCGGCGAATCACCCCGCCCGTGCGTGTCAA
>CAUYYV010000404.1:0-2689 GCA_963577075.1 Phycisphaerae bacterium | reverse complement strand
CGACGTTGCCCGGTCCGGACCCCGCGGTGGTCGATCGTCGCGGGGCCGAGTCGACCGTTGCCGCGGTCGATTGACGATCTGTCTCCGCCCCGCGATGCTGGGTCGTTCGATGCGGGTTACCTGTCAACCATCGATCAGCCAATGGCAGCCGGCGCTTGACGGCGGCCGTGACCGCGGCGACCTGGCGTTGCTGCTCGAATCGACGCCTATCAACGAAGGCGTGCCGATTCGTGTCGATCGACTGCTGGCCACGGGCCACCAACCGCTGCTCTGGCACCCCGGGATTGCCGCCAAGGACCTGGCCATGGTCGCAGCCGCGCAGCGGTTTGAGGCCGGCGTCTTGCACCTCGTCGTCGATCATGACGTGCTCGATACGATCCAACTGCAACTGCCGCGGCAGGATGGCGATCGGCTCGGTGTTCATACGGTGCAACTGGTGCCGCATAACCCAGCCGTGCCGGTCGGCTGTCAGGATGCTGTCGATCCCGCGCAGGTGATCGCTACGATCAGGGAGGCGGCCGAGCAACTCGGCTCTGCCCTTGCGGTTGAATTGACGCCCATCCTAGATGCCTGTGCTGCGCTCAAGCCCTGCCGGACGCTGGCCGAACAACTGGCGCAATTGACAGCCATACTGCTCAGACCCTGCACCGGGTTGGTGCCGCTTCTTTTTTCCGGATCGTTTGGCGGATTTGCGCCCTTCGACAATATGGTTGACGAGATGGTCCGGGACGCAGCGCGATGCGCCAAATGTTACAACCACGCGCTAAGCGGGAGTGATCCGATGGCTGCGGTGAAGCTTCGAATTGATCGGAACCGGGTGGAGCTGCCTCTGTGGCTGTTGCATGACAACGAGCCGCGCAAGCGCGTTTTTGTCGAAACGTCCGCATCTCAGCCAACACTGTCTGCCGGTGACGGCAATCCGATCGAATCCGGCCGCTTGGCGCCGCGGGCGATGCTGCTGTCGGTGATCATGCGTCGGTTGTGCTGCGACCTGTTCATCCACGGCATGGGTGGCCAGCATTACGATCTCGCCGCTGAACGTTGGTGGCGGAGTTGGTCGGGCACGCCGCTGGCACCGACGGCGGTAGTCAGCGCGGACCTGATGTTGCCATTTGATGCGCCGCTTGCCGATGGTAGTCAGCTGGACCGCGCCCTGTGGTGGCAGCATCACCTGCCGCACAACCTCGATCGCGCTTTCAAACTTGACGGCGCCGACGTGGTTCGCAAACGGGACCTGCTGGCCCGCATGAACGACGACCGCGATCGCTGCCGACGCGCCCATGCGTATGCCGAGTTGCACGCGATCAACCGCCGACTCGTCGACGCCCATCCCCAGCCGCTGCGAGACGCCGGCGCCGCTGTCGACAACGCCCGCGCCGGGCTGGCCAATCGAGGCATCGCGCTGAAACGCGACTGGTGTTTCGCGCTTTATCCACCCAGTCAACTGCGACGACTGGCCGCGACGCTTGCAGAGGCCTAAACTTTCGGGGCGCCGATCATGTATCAGACATAGCCGAGGTCCCATGTGATGACAAAACAAATCGGTTGCCTGTGCCTGCTGTTGACCTGCTTGGCAATCGGGGCCGCTCCACCGTCTGATAAGCCGATTAAGGCACACGACAACTGGTACGTGGCGCTCTTGGATGGTCGGCCCATCGGGTGGATGCATGCGCAGACCGTTCAGCGTGACGATCAGATCCGAGTCCAGCAGCAGACAAACATCTCCCTTCGGCGCGAGCAGGTGTTCGACCACCACATGTGGTCGCAGGCGTGGATTGGCGCGCAGGATCGGGAGCGGTGGGTCTATTTCGACGCGACGCGAAATCCCCAGTGGTTTGGCATGACCCACATCATCGTTGCCACCAACGCTCTGGTCGACAAGTTTCCCTTTAACGGCGCACTGAAATTGGCGCCGTTGCTCGGGAGATTGACCATTCGTGTCTTGTCCTAAGCTTGATAAGTGGTGTATACATCCATGGAATCGATCACGACCGTACCGAATCCACCGCCGAGACCGGATGACGCGCACAAGGGTACATTCGGCACGGTGATTGTCGTTGGGGGTTGCCCGACGATGCTGGGTGCGCCAGCCCTGGCCGCATCGGCGGCGCTGCGCGCGGGAGTGGGTCTGGCGAAGATCGCGGCGCCGGTGGGCGTGCTGCCGTTTACCATTGCGATCGAACCGGGTGCCACGGGCATTGTATTGCCAATCGACCCGACGGACACCGTCGCGACGATCGAGCAGGCCGACCCGCTGGTCCGTGCCGTGCTTGCCGTGGGCCCGGGCATGGGTCGGGGTGACACCGGTCCGGCCCTGATCGGCGCTCTGCTCGACACGGATCGGCCCGTTGTGCTTGACGCCGATGGGTTGAATCATCTGGCAGCCGGCGGGCAGGTTCGCACGTCAATGCAGCCGGCCCTGGTGATGACGCCGCATCCGGGCGAGTTTCGCCGATTGGCCCAGCCGCTGGGCATCGAGGGTGATCCGACCGACGCCGGGCAACGCCCTGGGTTGGCGGCACAACTCGCCGTGGCGCACCACGCGGTGGTCGTGCTCAAGGGCCACCATACCATTGTCACCGATGGCGCAAGGGTGTACACCAACCAGACGGGCAACCCCGCATTATCCACCGCTGGCACTGGCGATGTGCTGACCGGTCTGATCGCGGCGTTGATCGCCCAGGCGATC
>CAUYYV010000403.1:0-2696 GCA_963577075.1 Phycisphaerae bacterium | reverse complement strand
AGGCACGTCCTGCTCCTCCATGATCGGAGTGCCTTTCTCGTCGGCGAGCAGACCTGGTAGCAGCTGGGCACCGGTGCGCCTGAGTAACTGAATCTTGTTGGCCGCGACGGCCGATGAAGAGATATCCAGAACGAGCGGCGGCATCTTGTCGGCCGGAACCGCCCATGCATGCGGCACCGCACCGACCCGCGGGACTGCCCCGTAAGTAGGCACCATCACAGCACCACCGCCTGTGATCGCGTAGCCGATCATGTCGTGGGGCATCGCCCGCATCGCGTGGTAGGCCATCATCCCGGCATGGCGGCTGTTGTGGATCGTCACCGCCCCGATGCCGACCTCTTTGGCCTTTTCGATCGCGATGTCCATCGCCTTCGGGCACATCACAAGGCCGTGCGAGCCGTCGGCCTCGATAGTTGCGACCGCAGACGTTTCCCGGGTGATCTTCCAGTCAGGTGTCGGGTTGATCTGACCTTCGCCAAACGTCTTCACATAGTTCCTGAGCATGTTTGAAACGCCGTGCGTCTCACAGCCCCTGATATCCGCAGTAACCAACCCGTCGGCCGCCAGCGCTGCATCTTCAGCGGGCATGCCCATCGCCCCGAAAATCGCCGCCGTCGTACGCTCAAGGTCATCGCGGCGGACCCGCACCTGGTCTTCTTCGGGAACATGAAAGTGCTCAAGCATCGGCTGTGTTCCTACTGTCCTTCTGCGCGTTCCAGCGGTGCCATGTTGAACTCTGCCGTTGTCTGGTCGAACCAGTCGATCACCTCCCTGTGAAGCGGGATCCCGCGCTCATGGCGGTCGATCGACTCCTCGTGCTCGGGAAGACCCGCGTAAAAGACGCGGTCGTGACCGGGAGCGGGCGGGGTCTCTCTCAGATATTTCAAAAACTCGTCCATCGATTTTTTAAAACGCGCCACATCGGTGAAGGCCTCAATCGAATAAGCGGCGACGAAATGCGACATGTGCCCGCGCTCGTAGGCTCCAAAAGCGCCATCGGACAGAATCCCACCGAACACCTGCGCCACCGCGCTCATGCCGTAACCCTTGTGTGAGCCAAGTTCGCGGGTGGCACCGTTCGGGAGGATCAACGTGTAGTCAGGAATCTCCCGCTCGTCCATGATCGGATTGCCTTTGTCATCGGCGATAAGGCCGGGGATGGTCATCGATTTCATTCGCCTGAGCAGCTGGATTTTGTTTGCCGCCACCGATGACGACGATATATCGAGCACAAACGGTGGTTCCTTATCGGCCGGGACGGCCCAGGCGTGGGGATTCGGAGCAAGCCGCGGCTCGGCGCCAAAGGTCGGAAGCATGCTCTGCCCACCCGCCGTGATCGAATAGCCGATCATGTCGTGGGGTATGGCCATCATGGCGTGATATGCGATCATCCCGGCGTGGCGACCGTTGCCCATGGTGATCGCACCGATACCCGTTTCGCGGGCCTTCTCGATCGCCAGTTCCATCACCTGCGGAATCACAGTTATCCCGAGTCCACGGTCGCAATCTACGTTTGCGGTCGTCGCGGTCTCCCTGGTGATCGTCCAGTTAGGGTTGGGATTGATGAACCCGGCCGCAAAACTCTCCATGTAGTTGCGCAGCATGTTTGAAACGCCGTGGGTGTCGACCCCGCGGGTGTCCGAAAGCAGCAGCACGTCGGTGGCCTGCCAAGCGTCACGCTCGGAAAGGCCCATCTTCAGAAATAGTTCGTTGACCGTAAACCGCAGGGCGTCCGGCATGATCCGGACTTCGTCTTCAGGCGGAACGTGAAAATGTTCGAGCATGTTTTTATGTGAGTCTGACCCTGTTATCCAGCGGACTGGCACTGCCGATTGGCCGGACGCCCATCGCGCGGCAAACCGTACTCGTCATTTTACTGCACGTAAACGTCCAATCTCGGCGAACGGTCAGTTTTGGGATGAAATATCGCCGGCTCGAAGCGGTAATCATTATTATTCGCGACCGACCACCGTCGCCGATGCGTCCCAAGTGATGCGTCCCAAGTACGGACCCCGCGCATGTGATGACCCACTTTCAAACCGGCTCGCTGTGCCCCTGCGTAGCGTAGGCTGGTGCAAGACCTGCAATGAGCCTGTCGAATGGGTTGTCGCAATCAGCGCGTCAACTACTCGCATGCTCGAGACATACGACTTCTGGAGGACCGTTTGTGACGCCGCAAGAACTTGCGCAGAAACTTCACAGCGTTCCGGGAAGGGGCTGCGTAGTGGTGACAGGGGCCGGTATCAGGGCGATCAGCGACCTGTTTTCGCAGCCCGGTACTTCACGCACAATACTTGAAGCGCAGGTTCCATACGCACGAAAAGCCCTTGATGATTTCGTGGGCTTTCAGGCCGATCAACACGTTTCAAGCGAGGAAGCTATGCTGATCGCCGAGGCCGCCCTGAAACGCGCCCGCCACCTTACTGGCGACAAGGGCGCCGGCGATGACCCGGAAGAGCAGTTGTTTGGCGTTGGCTGCACTGCCGCTATCGCAACTGATCGGATCCGGCGCGGCGAAGACCGTGCGCATGTCGCCTGGACCGATGGCATTCGATCGGGCGGTGCCTCGATATGGTTCGACAAGAGCGCCCGCACACGCGAACAAGAAGACGTTATCGTGTCTGCTATCGTTCTGAACTCAATCGCCGAAGTCACTGGCGTTGAAGAGCGGCTGGAGATCGATGTGCTTGACACGG
>CAUYYV010000402.1:0-2699 GCA_963577075.1 Phycisphaerae bacterium | reverse complement strand
GGGGCAACGCTGTTTGCCAACAACCAGTTCAAGGCCACCTTCGACTACGGCGAGACGCTGACCTCGGGCGAGGTCGGCCTGGGCTCGAGCAACGCGGTGACGATCTTCGACGACTTCTCGCTCGCGGAGGGCGCCGCCCCGGCGCCGGGCACGACGCTTCCGCACGCGGATGATTTTAGCGATGGCGTGGCCGACTTCTTCTCGCCGCAACTGGGCACCTGGCACGTTAATGAGTGGAATCGCTACCGCGGTGAGGCGGCGACGGGCGGGGACGCGATCTCGCTGCTGCAGACCGCCGCGACGCTGCCGGCCAACTACCAGTTCGATGCGACCATGCGCAGCAAGACGGCGGGCGAGAAGCAGAACATGTACATGATCTTCGACTACCAGGGCCCGACGGACTTCAAGTATGCCGGCGCCGCGGTGGGCAGTGGCAAGTGGAAGATCGGTCACTGCGACGGCTCGAACTGGCCGGTCGACGCCACATTCAGCGAAACGATCACGAGCAACATTGACTACAACGCATCGCTGCAAATCGTGGGCACGACCGCGACGCTGCTGATCGGCGGCGTGGAGAAGGTCAGCTTCGATTTCGGCGCGTCACTGAACAGCGGCCAGGCCGGCTTCGGCGTCCGCGACGGGCATGCCATCTTCGATGACCTGGCCGTCGATGCCCTCGTGAGTGGATCATCAGCGCAGTATCCCGACACAAGACTGATTAACATGCCGAGGTCGGTCGCATCGCGTCAACCGGCCGCACGGTATTCGACCAAGACGGTCAGGCTGATCATCAAAAAATTGCTGGGATGGGACGACTTGCATTCTGCCCGGTCGGGGAGCGGCTGGGCGTGGGCGGACAAATCGGATAATTTTGATAGTATTCTGACGAATCATGTTCTCAATCGGCCGCGTTGAACTCGAGACGAATCTGCTGCTGGCACCGATCGCGGGCTATTGCGATCTTGCGTTCCGGCTTGTCGTGCGTGGTATCCACGGACCGTCGGGCGGCGTGGGGCTGGCGTGCACGGACCTGCTCTGCCCGCACGCGATTCTTCGTGAATCGGACAGGACGATATGGCTGGCGGCGACCTGCGCCGAGGACCAACCACTGTGCATGCAGTTGTACGGCAGGCACGGCTAGGTCATGGCCGACGCGGCGTGTTGGGCCGAGCAGCACGGCGCAGCCACCATCGACCTTAACATGGGCTGCCCGGTGGACAAGGTTACGAAGAAGAACGGCGGGTCGAAGCTGCTGTGCGAGCCCGCGGTGGCGATCGACGTGGCGCGTCAGGTCGCGGAGGCCGTGAGCGTACCGGTGACGGCGAAGATTCGCCTCGGCTGGGATGATGATTGCCTGATCACCAAAACACTGCCACCGGCACTGGCGGACGTCGGCATCGCGGCCGTCACGGTGCACGGCCGGACAGCGGTGCAGAAGTTCCGCGGCACCGTGCAGCTTGACGGCATCGCGCAGGTGGTCGAAGCGCTGGGTCGGCATCACCCGGGTGTGACGGTGATCGGCAACGGGGACGTGAAAACGCCGGTCGAGGCGAAACAGATGATCTCATCGACCGGCTGCACCGGCGTGATGATCGGGCGTGGTGCCCTGGGGCAGCCGTGGATATTTCGCGACACCGCACATTACCTGCGAACAGGGCAACTGCTGCCGCCGCTGTCGCGCACCAAGCGGGCGAGCCTGGTGCTTGAGCATTTCAACAACCTGCTCAGGCTGCGTCGCGACGAACGCGTGGCCGTCCACACGATACGCCAGCGCATCAGTTGGTATTCACCGCACCTTCAGCCCTGGCCCCATCTGCGCCGCGACGTACACGCGATGCGCAGCGCCACGGAGTTCCGTGATTTCATGGCCGCGGGTATCGAGCGTAGTGGACAAGAAGAACCGATCGCGGCGTGACGCGCAGCCCGGAAACCTTGCCGGGGTCAATCCTCGGTCGGATCGACGTTGATCTCCAGCGCCATGCGGGTGGCGGTAAGATTGCGATGAAGATTGGAAAGATCCATGTTGCCGTCGCGCACGCATTTTGCGAAATGCTCAAGCTGTTGACGGTTGCCGTCGAAACCGGGCCCTGCCACGCCGTCGATGGTCTTCTTTCGCGTGGCCCCGCCCCGCCGGGTGGTCGTGACGGTTCTGCCGTAGAGTTCGCCCTCGACCCGCCCGTCGCTGCAAAAAGCCTGGATCCGCCACTGCGGCACCTCGATATCCGGGTGTAACGCCAGTTGCAGTTGGCAGGGGACGGCCGCGTCACCACTGACGGTCATCCACGACAGGCTGGCGGTGTCGTACATGGCGGGGTCCACGCCGTCACGTTGGAACGCCGAACCGGTGAACGCCACCAGTTCCGCGTAGTCAAGCGAATCATCCTGCTTGCCCTTGTCCGGCATGCTGGAAAGCTTCAGCAGCAGCGTGAGCATGTGAACGCCCCAACTGTTGAGTGCGCCGCCGGAGGTATCGGCGTCGATCTTCCAGGTAAGCGGCTCGAACGTCCAACCGTCGGACAGATACGCCTGCGCGTTGATGGCCAACAGGTCCCCCTTGCGGCGAACGGCCTTTTCAAGAGCCGCGTACCACGTACCGTAAGACAGTTGCGTGCCAACCTGTATCTGCGCCCGACACGTGCCGGCAAGCTGTTGAAACTCGTCGAGATCCTGTTCCGTAGTCGCCAGCGGTTTTTCGATCA
>CAUYYV010000401.1:0-2734 GCA_963577075.1 Phycisphaerae bacterium | reverse complement strand
CGCACACGACGACACCGACATCGACCAGACGATCGAAACGGCCGGCAAAGCATTTCAAGCAATCGTGCGACAACAACGGCGGCGAGAAACATCGCAACGTAAAAACTGCGATGCACCGCGTCGTTAATGACCCGCCATAGCAGCGGGGCGTTGCCCCGCTGCTATGGCGGTGATACTGTGACGATGATGGGTGACAGGTTTCGCATTCTCGCGACGGACAAACTGGCCGAAGAGGGGCTGGCTTATCTGCGCGCCCAGCCGGACGCAGACCTCGACGAGAAACTCAATCTGAGTGAGGAGCAGTTGGCGAACATCCTCGGTGAGTACGACGGGATCATCGTACGCAGCGGCGTACAGGTTTCGGAGGCGGTGCTGTCGAATCCGGGTCGCCTGCGCGCGGTGGCGCGTGCCGGGGTCGGCGTGGACAACATCGACCTCGACGCGGCGACGGCGGCCGGCGTGCTCGTGATGAACTCGGCCGAGTCGTCGACGATCACGACCGCCGAGCACGCTTTCGCGCTGCTGCTCGCCCTGGCGCGCAACATCGGCCCGGCCTACCGGACGATGGCCGAGGGCGGCTGGGACCGCGACCGGTTCCAGGGTCGGCAGTTGGCGGGCAAGACGCTGGGAGTCGTCGGATTCGGACGCATCGGCCAAACCGTTGCCCAACGCGCGCTGGCATTCGACATGAAAGTGATCGCCTACGATCCGTTCATCAACGCCGAGACCATGCTCGACGGGCGGGTGAAGATGTATCGCCAGTTTGTCGAGATACTACCGCACGCCGACGCGCTGACCTTTCACGTGCCGCTCAACGACCAGACGCGTCACATGCTGGGTACTGCAGAGTTTTCCGACCATGTCAAGCCGGGCGTGCTGGTGGTCAATGCGGCACGAGGCGGCGTGGTCGACGAGCAGGCGCTGCGAACGGCTCTCGACAACGGCGTGTGCGCCGGCGCTGCGCTGGACGTGTTCGAGCAGGAGCCGTGGCAGGATCCGGCCGGTCTGCGGCAACATCCCAACGTGCTGACCACCCCACACCTGGGCGCCTCGACCATCGAGGCACAGGAGGCCGTGAGCATCGACGCGGCCGTCGCACTGCTGGAATACCTGCGCGGCGAGGGCGTACGCGGCGCGGTCAACGTCGGCGGCTTGAGGCTCGATCTCGATCCGCTGCAGGCGCGCTACGCCGATCTGGCCCAGCGCATCGCCATGCTCGTCAGCCCGATGACCGCCAAGGGCATCCGTGAAGTGACGATCGAGTTGGCCGGCGCCGCGCTGGCCTCGGCGGCGGCGACCATCGAACGCATGGCGTTGATCGGGCTCATGCAGCCGCACCTCGACACGACGCTCAATCTGGTCAACGTCTGCCACGTTGCCAAGCAGCGTGGCATCAACCTGAGCACGACTACCAAAGAGGAAGAAAAGATGGTCGGGTCACAGATCGCCCTGGCCGTCCGCTGCACCGACCGCACCCACCGCATCGTCGGCCGCGTCTACAGCGACATGCGCCCCCGCGTCGTCGAGATCAACGGTTACCGCATGGACATGATTCCTGCAGGACACATGGTCCTGATTCGCAACGACGACAAACCTGGCATCATCGGGATCGTCGGCGCCGAGTTCGGAAGCGCCAAGGTCAACATCGCCGACATGGCGATCAGCCGCCGGAATCATTCTGCGCTGATGCTGCTGCGCGTGGACGACGTGCCGCCAGCCGACCTGGATCAGAAACTGGTTCGTCACCCGGGGATATTGAAGGTCGCCCGGGTCAAACTGCCGGACGAAATGCCGTAGGCATGCCGCCGATCGGCTCAGCGTGAGGCGACCGGCTTGGACTTGCTCGTGGGCGCGGGAAGTTCCTGGCCAATCAGTTCGAGCTTTCGCGTTAAGGTGCTGCTCATGCGCGCCAGCGTGGTGGTCTGCAGGAATTCTTTGATGTGCTGACGGATCGGCTTGAATGCATCGTGCTGCGGGCAAGGCGTCTCATCGTTGCATTGCGCCATGCCGACGATGCACTCATCGAACTGGGACACGCCGTCGATCATGGCAACGATCTCGTAGACCGTGATCTGCTCGGCCGGCCGCGCCAGAGCGAAGCCGCCGCCACGCCCCTTGGCGCTGCGCAACAGTCCTTTGCGGACCAGATCCTGAAAGATCTTGGCCACGAAGTGCCGAGGCAGATCCTGGCCGGCGCACAGATCCTCCAGTAACACGTAGCCATCCGGCCGAATCATGGAAAGTTGCGTAAGGGCGAGAATCGCGTAAGCACAAGCGTTGGAGTAAATCATTGATTGGCGGCTCCCGTAAAACCATTTTTTCGTAGTCGGTTACGACTATCGCACATGGACGGTATTAGATTCGGATATTTGGATATCATTCACCTCACCGTTGTTAATCATTATACCACATGGAGATAGACGTACCACCTTCAAGGTGAGTCATCAATGGCCAAAATGTGCAGCGGTCGGGACCTTGGCCGGCGGCGACTGCCCCAGGCTCAACGCCAACATTTGCGCTGTGACCAAGAGCGGGCTGCGGCACACGAGATTGACATGAAGTTCTCATCAATCAAGAGCGTCACGCAATAGCGTGACCGATGAGACTCATCAATGATCAGCCAGTGCAACACCCAATGAATCGCCCAGTCCGCGCAGCTGGTCGTAGACATTGCTCGCCACGTCCAAACCGTCGCGCAGATTCGCGGCGCGACGTTGGGATTCGATCTGACCCG
>CAUYYV010000400.1:0-2742 GCA_963577075.1 Phycisphaerae bacterium | reverse complement strand
GTCAAGCGGCTTGAGGTCTGCGCAGAGACGCATCACATTGTCCCGATTGATCTTGCCCCGTGACGTGCGTGGAATCTCATCGCGCAGGTACCAGCGTACCGGCATCTTGTAAGCGGCAAGATGCTGCTTCGTCCATGCGTGCAATTGGCTGACGGTCACGTCGCTCGGCTCGGACAGCACGACCGCGGCTGCCACATTCTGGCCATGAAGGGGATCATCGACCGCAAACGTGCACACATCCGCCGTGTGGGTGAACCGATCAATCACCGCATCGACATCGGCGGGAAATATCTTCATGCCGCCCTTGTTGATCTCTTCACGCTCCCTGCCCTTTAGATACAGCCAACCACGATCATCGGTAAACCCGATATCGCCCGTCGAGAACCACCCGCCGACAACCACCTTCCCGGTCAGGTCGTCGCGGTTGAAATAGCCCTTCATCAAGGCGGCTGTCTTGAGCCACACCTTACCTGATTCACCGGGTTTGTTCGGTATTCGAGCTTCTGGCGAAGCGGGTGAACCCTGCCCCTCAACAATCCTGATCGTGGCATCCCAAGGGGCGCCGATCAGGCCATCTTCCGGCGAAACACCGCCCTCGCTTATACCCGCGACCCAGCTTCCGGTCTCGGTAATCCCGTATACGTTCGCCACGTGGTCGATCGAGGCCCAGCCCTGAATCTGCTCCCACAGGTGCGCCGATAACGGCGCCGACCCGCAGTGAACGCGCTTGAGCGTCTGAGACTGCGGCGGACGCGCCATCTTCAGCGCCAGCCTCCACATCGATGGTACCGATGACAAAAACGTGACCTCGTGCTCATCGATCAATTTTCCCAGTTGCATCATCAAGTCCGGGCGAAACGGCACGGCGATATAAAGATCCTGCCCCGCCAGCCAGGGAAAAAGGCTGTTGCAGATAAGCCCGTGGCCAAAATGCGTGGGCAACAGGCACAGCGAGCGGCGAAAATCCTCGACACCCAGCACCTGCCGCAATGCTGTCCAGCGGGCCCCAAGGGTGCGGTGCGTGTGCACCACACCCTTGGGGTCACCCGTTGATCCGGAGGTAAAGAGAATCAGTGCGTCGTCGTCGAGGCGCTTCGCATCGGCGTGGTCCAAGCCGACATCGCCGTCACCGTCACCTGCCGTGACATCAAGCGTGTGGATAACACGAACCCCCAGCGCCAACAACCGCTTCACCACATCCGCGTTGGTATTGTCGTCCACGAGGGCGAGACTCGGCGTGGCAGCCCGCGCCAGCGTGTCGACCTCAAAGGCGGTCAATCGGTTGTCGATCGGCACGGCGCAGGCGCCAAGGCGCCAAACCGCCAGCAGGTCCGCGAAGAACTCGAGTCGGTTACCGTAAACGAGAAACACGCGGTCGCCGGCACGTACAGCTTCGGCACCGAACCGATCCGCCCGGACAGCGACCTGACAAAGCGCCTGGCGCGGCGACCACCGGCGGCCCGTCAGCACCTCGACCAGATTTCCAAGTGACGTTTTTAAATGCATCTTCGGGTATTCCAACGCGATCATCTTGCCAGTGATTCACCTATGCCATGTCGTCATGATTTTCCGAATGAGCGACACTACGGTGACCGGTCAGTCGGCGGACCCGGCGCTTCCAACTGGTGGGCAACCGTGAGCCGACCGTGCGTGGGTGTGTGCCAACTATGCGAATCGAATGCCCCAACCACCACGATTTCAACTCGGCAAGTTCACCGGCTGCCCCGCGAACGACCGCCAGATGATAGCGTATCTGTCACTCCGCCGGTCACAAGCCATCATTGTGATAAATAGCGATAAACGACGCCTCGTGGTCAAAGCTGCCACCTTCTCGATCAACCGCTCAACGACACGTTGTGTGGAACCGAGGTCATGTACGCCGCTGGCGATGCGCGCCTCAAGGGGGGCGAGAGTACTTTGGAAACTTCGATCCGTTTGGCGGCTTTGACCTCCTGCTTGGGGCGTCGAAGTTCGGTCTCGCAATCGTGGATCTACCCATTCGGCATCGGAGATGCGTCTGCGGCGACACCCACATTCACCGCTTCCGCCACGGCCTCGTTCTTCTACGCATGACTGCCGTCGCGATGAGCGGATGAAACTGCTGTAACGATTGGGCCCGAGACCGGCCTCAACGATTTGGCATCATGCGACACGGCCCGTCACGGCTCCCGCGTCATGCGTTTGATCGAGGGCGGCGGTGGGCCAACACCGGGTCTACGGGCGTGTGTCCGAAACCCCGTGCCTCCTGTACACGGCCATAATCTTTTCGCCATCTACTTCGATCGAAAACCATTCCTTACCAAAGCGCGGAAGAGTTTCGTTCTGACGAAGCATTCTCGGATGATGTCTGGAAAAGGCGCTCAGGAAGTAGTCTGCTGGACCGGATGTGTACTGTATTCTACTCAGGTAGTACGACTGGCCGATCTTGTTTGTGTAATACAGCCTGCTTCGTTCATCTTCCGAAAGCAGATGGCTGTTCAATAGTCCCGGCAGGGTTTGCACCTTGACTCGAACAACCTCTCTCTCATCTTTCAGTAAGATATGCTCCAATGCCGCTTTGTAGGATAATCCCCAGTAATCAAGATCGAAGTTCGCTCTTTTGTGGTCGCCAGCGAGCAGGTTGAAATAGACGTTTTGATGGGGTGACCTGCCCCCACGAGTTGTACCAATCTCTATGTTAGTTCACCGAGGTTCTCAATGGCCTGCTGAGGCGGGCGCAGCGCAGCGGAGCCAGCCTCAGCA
>CAUYYV010000399.1:0-2753 GCA_963577075.1 Phycisphaerae bacterium | reverse complement strand
GAACTGGCCGGCCGGGTCGCTGGGCTTCGCCGTCACCGCCGGGCGCAGCGTCGCCACCGACAAGAGCGTCTTCCCGCGTGGCGGGCTCGTGCTGGTCGACGCACCGTTCGCCACCCCGACCGGCAAGGTGCACCGCCAGCACCTGGTGCTCGATCAGGACACCGGCGGCGCCATCCGCGCACCGGGGCGAGCCGACCTCTACTTCGGTCTCGGCCCCGCCGCCGAGAAACTCGCCGGCCACCAACACGCCGAGGGAAAGCTTTATTACCTGTTGCTCCAACGCAGCCGCATCACGTACTGGAGGCAACAGCTTGAACATACGATCCATGCCTCCCATAGCCACAACACAGCCAACACGTCCCTCCAGCCGTGATGCAGTTTGCGAAAGATCGTCATTGACCGCCGGGACCTCTGAAAACCCCGCGTGGTCTCGAACCATCGAGCTTGGTGCGCTCCCCTGGGTGGACGCCGATCAAACCGCCAACCCGGCTCGCAGAAATGCCGCCCCACCCGACGCCCACCACCGCCCGCGTCGTGCTTCAAGCGATCGGCATTGGCTGGTAATATCGGGAACGCACAAAGTTTTCAAGGATCGGGCATGAATTATGTTGTTGATTTATCGGTGGTTATGGCATAATATGGGTTCAGTGGAGCGGTAACCACAGCGGAACGCGAGGCATGGCATGAGCACCGCCGCGACCAAGTTTGCCTTTGACAACAAAGGCCAGGGCGACCACGATCCGTTGCTGTATCAGGCCAACGGGCAGATCGAACCCATCACGGGCTTCGAGGCCGTGGGCGACGCGCAGATCAGGTCATTTCACGAGCATGGGTTTCTGGCCGTGGCCCGCCTCTTCAATGAAGATGATCTTGCCGCGGCCCACCAGGGACTTGACGACCTGCTCGATCGCAACGTACCGGGCCACCCGGACGACATGGTGCTTTTAGAGCACAGCGCCCGCGACAGCGTGGACACGCTGACACGCCAACAACTCCACGACGCGGTACGCAAGCTTTCTTATTTTTGCGAGCACGAGCCACGCCTGGGCGCCCTGAGCCGGCACCGTCACATACTCGGCATCGTCGAGCGTATCATCGGCGGCAAGACAAAGATGATCCAGGACATGGCGCTTCTCAAGCCGCCGCGCATCGGCCGCGAAAAACCCTGGCACCAGGACCACGCCTATTTCGATTACCCGATCGACACGCCCATCGTCGGCGTGTGGATCGCACTGGACCGCACAACGCCGGAAAACGGGTGCATGCACGTGCGGCCCGGCTGGCATCGCAAGGGACCGATCATCCATTTCAAGCGGCGCGATTGGCAGATCTGCGACACGGACATCCTTGACCAATCGGAAGCGAACTGTATGGCCGTGCCGCTCGACCCGGGCGGCGCGCTTTTTTTCAGCAGCCTGCTGCCACACGGTACGCCGATAAACCTATCGCCGCAGCGCCGACGAGCGTTGCAGTATCACTACGCCCCGGTGGACACAAAACCGTTGGAACGCGACGAACGACTTGACCTTTTCGGAAGCGAAGGCAAAAACGTGTCGTGCTGATCGCGATTTTAATCATGCGAGGCACTGACCATGACAGAGGTGGACACCGGCAAGCCTGTACCTGCTGGACGAGGGCAAGATCAAGAAGACGGACACGGCATTCGCGCACCTGGCCGTGTCCGATGACGGGACTGGCCGGGTGGAAAAATGCCGCCAACCTTCAAGCTCTATTGTGACGGCAGCGTTCAATTCACCGATGCGCGCGTGGCGCTTCCGGTGACGTTCGCGCATGTGACCGATCTGCACCTTCCCGGCGTACCACGCCGGGACTGGCCGGCCCGGTACCGCCACGCGATCGACTGGTGGAACGTGGAGATGGGCTGCCCGGACCGGATCGTGGGCGATCTGCTCGACCAGGCTGGCGAGGCCGGCGTCGATTTCGTCTTTTTCGGCGGCGACGCGCTGGACTATTACGACGCCGGCGCAGCCGAACACCTTGTCGAGTTGTGCCGACAGCGCGGACTGCGTGCACACTTCCAACTGGGCAACCACGACTGTGAGAACGAGCACCTGCGCTTCGTGACCCACGAGTTCGACGATGAAAGTTTTGCTCTCAATGCCGCCAAGCTCCGTGAGCACTGGCAAATGCCCGGGCTAAATTACACGTTTGACGCCGGTGGCGTGCGGTTTGTGTCGCTCTCCGTCGAATACAAACACGTGGACGGTAACCTGGGCGGCGTCGTCACGGCCACGCAAGCTGACTGGCTGGTCGAACAACTGCGATTCGACGGGCCCATCGTGATCTTTCATCACATCCCGTTCGCCCTGCCCACGCTCGCGCCACGCCTGACCCAATACTGGGCGGGCAAGCTGGCGTGCATCGGCGAGGACGATCACGGGCGGCACATCGGTGAAGCGATCGCCGCAAACCCGAATGTGCTGGGCACGTTTACCGGCCACGCGCACATGCGCAGTGAAGATCCGTTTGGCAACACCTGGCAATTCATGACCGATGCCGCCCATCTAGGTCGATGGCGATACGTCAAGATCGGCGGCGGCCGCCCACCCAAATCACTGAACATCGCCGGCGAACCGACGGTCGAAGCGCCGTAGGCAGCTGCGATGCCACCTCCTGGATAATGATTACGAACGCCAAAGGTGGTGGCTTGTTACTTCAA
Source organism: Phycisphaerae bacterium (assembly GCA_963577075.1). GTDB lineage: Bacteria > Planctomycetota > Phycisphaerae > Phycisphaerales > Phycisphaeraceae > CAUYYV01. The sequence continues at coordinate 73 of CAUYYV010000399.1, read as the reverse complement.
GGGTTGGCCCGTTTTGCCTTGTGCGGTTAGTGGACCATACCGCAGCGAGGCAACGCCTTCTTCAATTCGGCAA
>CAUYYV010000398.1:0-2760 GCA_963577075.1 Phycisphaerae bacterium | reverse complement strand
TGGCCTCAATATTATAGTGAACAGCGACTGCGCCATGCTACGTGTCCATGGCTGCCATCGATGCTTTTCGCCCTCGGCCCGCTTATCTCCCGGCACGGCGTCGAGTGCCGACATTGGCCAACTGCCGAGAGCCAGCCGATTTCTGGAACTGCGCGCATGCTTAGGTTAAGCTGTGTATTCGTTTCGATGTCTGGTCGTTGGGGTATGGTCCATGAAAACGCTGATTAAAACCGTTGTGCTGGCTCAGTTATGGTTCTGTTTCGCCGTAGCCGGCGCAGCGCCGAACGAGCTGCTTTCCCGTAATGCGAGCTATCACCTCTTCGGCGCTGGGTACTGTTACCCGGGCCAGGTCCAGCCTGGTGTGAATGTGCGGAATCAGGTCCTGGCCTTCGCCTATTCGCCGCTGGTGGAACAGACGGACACCGGCGATCTGCTGATTGACGGCGATACCGACGGCCAGACCATGGTGTACACACCATGGACCTGGGTCAGGCAGTGGAAGATCATCGTGATCGAAATGAAGCTGCCCGGACCGTCGAAAGTCAGCCGGGTGGATGTATATCTGCCCGAGGCAATCGACTACCGGCCGGAAACCGTGGTCCTGTATGGCCGGACCAGTGCAGGGACGTGGGGACAGATCGCCTCGATGGTCAGCGAAAGCGGCCCGCGCGATGATCGCGTACATATTCGGAAGCTGACGTTCCTGTTGGACAGCGTGGCTTGCCAGGACCTCAAGATCGTTTGTTCGGATGACGGTCTCGCCTGCGGAGTCAGCGAGATCGAAATCTGGGGCCAGGGTCCAACCGCGGCTGAGCCCCATGAATTCGACCGGTCGGTGGTCGGTGTGCCGCAGGCGCGTGGCCTGATCCGCAGCCGGCCGCATTTGGATACGATTGCTGCGCCAACGCCGCAGCTGTCCGACGGCAGCGAACTGTTGACCAAGGGTGGCGGCGCAAACGTCAAGTTCTCGGGTGACACACTGACCGCGGGCATGCCCGGGATGCTCGTCGACGGGGACCGAGCGACCGTTGTGCGTGTCGATAAGCAGCCTCATTCGCATTTCTCGCTGACGGCGGAATTGGAGTTGACCCGGAGAAGTCTGATTGATGCCGTACACGTCTGGATGCCCGGCGGCAAAGGCAGCCAGTCGGGCCACGTGCACGACCTTTCCGTGGCGATCGGCGACGGAGAGGGCGACAGCGCTGTCTGGCAGACGCCCGTCGACCTGGTCGTGAATCCCTATTGGCCCAGCGACGATGCGCCCCAGCCCTACGTGATCCCGATCGGTAATCTCAACCTGCCGGGCCGACGCGTGCGCGTCACCGTCACGCTGATGGGCACCGGCGGCTTCACCAACCGGCTCGCGATCGGCGAAATCGAGGTCTGGGGCCGACCGGCCGACGGTGCGGCTACGCCGCTGGTGCAGTTGAATAAACGCCCCATCGAACTGGAGCGGCGGCCGATCGGCGAGCTGCACCCGAAGTGGCTGTGGCTGACGCAACAGCGAGTTCGAGGCGCCTGGATGGGTGACAACCTGTTCGCCAAGTTCCCCGGCACTGAGCAGACCAAGGCTGAGGTGCTCAAGGATACCGGATTCAATATCGTGCTCACCGGTATGGGCCCCGACAGGAAGAACAGGGACGTCAGTAGTGCTCTGGAAAAGGACTTGCCCGGCAATGTCAAAGAGTCCCGGCGTGTCGGTATCCCGCTGCTGATTCGCTGGCAATACGGATCGACGCTGCAGGAGCCGTACCGCAAGTATCGCGCCCCGGCGGGATCGTTGCACGAACGTAGTTGCTGTCCACTCGACGAGCCGCACATCGAACGACATATCGGACGCTGGGCCCTGGCGATCGCCAACGGCGGCGCTGATGGAATGTTGATCGATACGGAGATGTACGAGTCCGACCAGACAGGTTACCCCGGCTCCTGTGCGTGCGACGATTGCTTTGCCACGTACTTGACGGAGTTCGCCACTGGCTCACAGGTGCTTTATGACCAGGTTCCGCCGGAGCGCCGCGGCCTGTGGCTGGAGGCCAACAGCGCGAGCGGCCACTACGATCGATTTCAGAACAAGCGCATCGCGGCACTGTACGACACGATCAGGCAGCGATGCCAAGCGGTCAATTCGACGTTTATCTTCGCCCACGCGCCCGGCACGCGCCATCTGTCGATCATCATGCACGGTCTGGGCACGTCGTCACTACCCTGCCTGGCGTTCTCGGAGTATGAGTACACCAGGGGCGTGGGCGCCAGGTCGTACGCAGAGGTGGAGCGACTCCGTCAGGAGGGCGTCCCCGCCTTGTACCTGGCCGGGCAGTTCCTGGTGAGCCAGACGCCCGAGATGGTCAGTGAGAACGCGCTGTTGGGTGCGCTCAAATGCGATGGGTGGTGGCTGTACTACGCCGAGGCGGTGCTGACCCATCCGGACGCCGCCGACCCAGAAGCGTTCGTTACCAGCTACGGCCGGGTCAAAGGGACGTCGGCACGCGATTACCTCGACCTGATTAAAGAGACGCACCAGCGCATGGACGAGCTGCTCGACAAGCCGTAGTCCGTAAACGACGAGAAAACGACGTCGTTTTCTGCCCAACCAAACAACACGATCAACCAAACAACACGATCAACCAAACAACGCTGTTATGGCGTCGGCCTTGACCATTTCGCGTGGTTGATTCAAGTGGTTATGCACCGTCATTCGCGGGTTGAGTCCCACGGCGTGATAGATGGTGGCCAACAACTCGATGGGATGGACCGGAT
>CAUYYV010000397.1:0-2769 GCA_963577075.1 Phycisphaerae bacterium | reverse complement strand
ATGCCGCCCACGTCATCTACCGCGATGTGCTGGGCATCTACGAGATCGACACGCTGGCCAAAAAGGTCATGCTGCGATTCGCCGATCTGCCGCTCGAATCATGCCGAGGGCGGATACCAACGGATGACGGATACGTATATGTCGAATGGCGCCGCGAGAACGGCGCGTTGATCTACAACGCTGACGCGCCGATAGGTTACACGCTGCACGTGAATGCTTTGGGTGTGGAAGCAAGACCAGGCTGATGACAACACTTTCTGACCACCCGACCACTGGGGTCCGCAGAACGCCCGCGCGGCAGGGCGAGCGCGCCATCCGGATCATTCATCGATCAGCGGGGGCCCGGCTTTCATGGTGCTCTTTATTCACTCAGCGTGAATCGTGGTCGGGGTAGGCGGGCTGGCTGGCAATCCGGGAGTCTTCAACGGGCCCGCCGACTGCGAAGTGGTAGAAACTCTGGAAGGCCGTATCGGTGAGGCCGAATGCTTCGTGTACGGGATCGTCGAAGAAACACCCGATACCCGTACCGCGCAGGCCTGCGGCCTCGGCCTCGAGGTAGAGCACCTGCCCAATCACGCCGGTTTCCCAGTACAGGTGGCGATAAATCGGTGCACCGCACATCGCCAGGGCTCGATCGAAGGCGACGAACATGCCGAGGCTGAACACGCCGTTGCCCGCCAGCGTCTGATCGCAACTGATCCGCGCCGCCAGGCGTTGGCAGTTGCCTTCCTTGAGGAAGTACAGATCAAGCGGTTGTGGACATCCCTGCGGCCGTTGCCAGAGAAACTCGCCGTGCATCGCGGCCCGCAGCTTGTCGAGCGCGGCGGCGTCGCGGACAAGCACATACAAGCCGGGCGCCAATCCCTCCACGCGGTGCACGAACAGGCCAAGATGCGTCAACACCGACCAAGTCACCGCGTCCCACGGCACGGGACAGAGCGCCGGCACGAGACGGGCCAGCAGCGCGTAGAAGCGATCGCGATTCATGCCGGTGACGCCGTCCATCTCCAGTCCGCTTCGTCGCTGGCGCAGGATACGGCCAGCCGACAGTGCGCAGGGACCGGGCATGATCGATGATGCTGCGTCGTTCGTGGCGATCTGCGTTTGCGCAAGCGCCAGGCCGGACAAACCCTCGGCGGTCGTGCGACACGTGGCCTCGACGATGTTGATCGCATCCCACGGGTGATGATCCCTGCTTAATCGATTGGCCCTGCCGAACCACTGGCCGGCGGCGGCCTGATCGAACAACTCGTCGGGTGGTCGATAGCCGGCGACATTGGGCGTTTCGCCCCGTGGCGTCACGACGATGAGCAGGTCGGGCGCTTCGGGCTCGTCTTTGTGCCATGCGTCATCGCGGTCGACCCCCATCAGCTTCGCCAGTTGACCGTCGTTCACCGTCGGCAGCGCCCAAAGACGCCAGCCGAGCAGGGCCGCTGCCAGCCGCAGGGCCCCAAGTGCATGGCCGAGGTCTAGCTGGCAGTACCGGTACGCACGCTCACCGTATTTCCAGCTCTCACGCCAGAAAATAGAACTGAGCGCCACGAAAAATGCGCCCGGCGGCAGTGATTCGGTCAAGCCGGCCCAGACGCCGCCGTCAAATGTTGCACGCTTCTCAAGCAGATGCGCCTTCGGTGCGTAATGGAACAGGCAAGGCTCGTCGCTGACGCCCTTGACATCGGCGACAAGCAGATACGACTCGGTCGGGTGCAGGTTGCCGCTCGACGGGTTGACGCGCACCGCCCAACGCGTCGACTGAACCTGCTTCCAGCCGGAAACGGCCATGCTGTAATAAAAAAGATGGCCGATGCTCTGTGCCGTCACCGGCTGCGGCGGGATCGCGCCCGGTTGATACAGCTTATCGTACGCCGGCGTACCGTCGTCATCGCCCAAGACAAGCGGCATCTCGGCGGCGCCCTCGAACCGTCGAAACGGATCGGGCTGTGTCGCCCAGTCCATGTAGCCCAGGTGCGACGCAAAACGGTCGAAGTGGTGCTTGGTCCTCTCGTGATAACCCTTGACGATCAACGCCGGCTCGGCCTCAGTGTCGATACTAGGGTAGACGTCTGTCAATGATCCGCCGCCTCCTCGAAGATACGCACAAAGTCGGCAAACGATACACGCAGATCGATGTTCTGACAATCAACCGCCTGCGGCGAAGTGTGCCGATCGGTAAAGCTCCATTGCACCGGCCACTCGAAATGCCAGAGCCGAAGCGAGCGGTAGAAGACCGACAACAATTCATCACTGCGATCGTTGCGCGACCCGCTGGGATAGGCAAAGTGAGTCGGTACAAACCCGAGGTGGCGATCGAACAGGTCGTTCGACGTCTGCGCTTCCTGCCGGACCGCATCATCACCCTCCGCGGCGTGCTTGTCGGCGATTTTGCAGTGCGTGGCGGTGTGAGCACCTATTTCCCAGCCGGCATTGAGAAGTTGGTGCAACTGATCCCACGTCATGAACGGGTGCGCGACGACACCCTCGGTCAGCGTGCGCACCTGCGCCGTCTCTCCACGCGACGCGGCCTCGACGCAGTCGGTGATAGGAAAACATGTGGCGGTGAACCCGAAGCGGCGCAGCACCGGCATCGCCACCTCGACCGTATCGAGCCAGCCGTTGTCGAAGTGCAGCGCGACCGCGCGTGGCGGAAGCTCTGCCGCACCTTCGAGCCAGTCAATCACCTGCGTGGTGGACACCACGGTCCAGTTGTCGTCAGCGAGGCGTTGCACCTGTCGGGTAAACTCGCGCTGCCCGATGATGCCGGCCCCGGCC
>CAUYYV010000396.1:0-2778 GCA_963577075.1 Phycisphaerae bacterium | reverse complement strand
AGAGAGCCTCCCTGCGAAACGCCGGATACGATAGACTGCTGCGTGGGGACTAGCCCATCGCAATTTACTTTGAGCGCCCCGGTCTCGAATACGTACTGGGACGACTCGATCAAGTCGCCGGAGTATTGCATTAGGAGTATCACCTTGGACGTCCAGATCTGTTCTACAAAACAGGATCTTGGCCGCCTGGCGGCCGAGCATGGCGCGGCGGCTATCCGAACCGGGATTGCCGAGCGGGGCAGTGCGAACATCATTGTCGCAACCGGTGCCAGCCAATTCGAAGTACTTGAGCACCTGGTGGGGCAGGGCGGGATTCATTGGCCAGCGGTTACCGCGTTTCATCTCGACGAATACATAGGTCTGCCGATAACGCACCCGGCGTCGTTCCGGCTTTATCTCTGGGAGCGATTCGTCAGCAAACTGCCCTTGCCGCTTGAGGCGTTCCACTTCCTTAACGGCGAGCACGAAGCCATGAAAGAAGCCGCGCGCGTCGGCGAGATCCTTATGCGGCACCCAATCGACGTCGCATTTGTCGGCATCGGTGAAAACGGCCACCTGGCGTTCAACGATCCTCCTGCCGACTTGGATACACAGCAGCCCTACCTTGTGGTAGACCTTGACGAAAACTGCCGAAGGCAACAACTGGGCGAGGGCTGGTTCCCGACGCTCGCAGACGTGCCCGCCCGAGCGATCTCGATGAGCATCCGGCAGATCATGAAGAGCCGACGCATCGTTTGCAGTGTGCCCGACGAGCGGAAGGCGCAGGCGGTTCGCAATTGCATCGAAGGCCCGGTGACGAATCAAGCCCCAGCGTCGATCTTGCAACAGCATGACGATTGCACAATCTACCTCGACACAGCTGCTGCGTCGCGGCTTACCCGAGACGTGCGATGACCCCATCTGGTGGCGGCTACATTGATCTTCAGGTCAATGGCTACGGTGGGGTCGATTTCAACCAGAACGATCTGAGCGCTGTCGACATGCATCATGCATGCACGCAACTGCGATCCGATGGCGTGGCGGGCATCTTGGCGACTATCATCACGGATCACCTCGACGTGATGGCAGATCGCCTGCGCCGTCTGGTCGAGTTGAGGGAAGCCGATTCCCTGGCGAGAGAGCTGATTTTGGGTTTACACATCGAGGGTCCGTTTATTAGCCCGGTCGCCGGCTATCGGGGCGCGCATCTGGAAGACGCCGTCCGGTCTGCCGAAGTTGACGCGATGCGGCATCTCCTCGATGCCGGAGCTGGGCTGACGAAAATTGTGACTCTCGCCCCGGAGCAGGACGCCGGTTGCAACGTCACCCAGATGCTTGTAGGCCAGGGCATCGTTGTGTCGGCAGGGCACACGGACGCGTCGCTCGACCAGCTCAAAGCTGCGATCGACGCCGGGCTGTCGATGTTCACGCACTTGGGTAACGGATGCCCGATGCAGATGCACCGTCACGACAATATTATCCAGCGTGTCTTGTCGTTGGCCGGTCGGTTGCATGTGTCCTTCATCGCCGACGGTGTTCACATTCCGTTTACCGCTTTAAGGAACTATCTACGGCTGGCGCGCCTCGACCGCTGTGTTATCGTCACCGATGCTATGGCTGCGGCGGGGCTGGGGCCGGGTCGCCACTGCGTAGGTCGGTGGCAGGTCGAAGTGGGCCAGGACATGGCCGCTTGGGCACCCGACCGTTCCCATCTGATTGGGTCAGCGATCACCATGCCTCAGGTTGTCGAGAACTTGACGGATCATGTCGGCCTTACCGCGGTCGAGGCCGAGTACCTCACCGCCAGCTACCCCGCGCGTCTGCTTGGGGTTGAAGAAAGATCATGATCCCGTTGCAGGTTTCGAAGCGATGCCGAGAGATTGGTCTGCAATCTGGGGCGATCATTTTTCGTGATGTGCATGTTGGCGATTCAACCCACCAGTTGCGGGAAGAGATCGCTAGCTGCGTCGCGGAGATCGGTGCGACGTTTTCGAGCCGGACGGAGATTCGATCTCTGCCTGAGGTGACCCGTTTTCGTGAGATTCTCAAGTGTGTGGGCATCAATCCCCGCAAACACGCACCCACAGTCGAGGTGCTGATGCAGATGGCGATGAAGGGGCGAGACTTGCCTGCAGTCAACAGCCTTGTCGATGCGTACAATCTTGTCTCGGTGAGTACCCGCTGCAGCATGGGAGCGCACGACCTGGACAGCATCGAACTTCCTGTCGACTTGCGGATTCTTGACGACCCATGTCGTTTTACGCCGTTGGGGGCAAGCTCCGAGGCTGAGATCGCCGCGGGCGAATTCGGATATGTTGATGCACGCGGGCGCATGCTTTGCCGGCTCGACATCCAGCAAGCCGATTTCAGCAAGGTCACCTCAGCCACGACCAATGTGTTGTTAATAATCGAAGGAACGAAGGCCCACTCCGCGGCCCAGCTGGCAGAAAGTTTTCGAATGAGTATTGCTACGGTAGAGCGCTACTGTGGCGGGCACGTTGAGCAGATAGTGGAAGCCACGTAGCGCATGGGCCGTGCCTTGGTTGGACAGCGCCACTTTGGGACATATCGGGCGCGGGTTGGAAGGACTGGTGGCCAATGTCTAATGACTAAGGAATGACCAAATACCTAATGTCGAAGATCCGCGGTGGCGGGACTAATTCATTGGTGACGAGATTCGAAATCTCGTGTACTGTAGCCGAAGTCTGACGACCTCACATTTACCCACATCTTTTCCGTCATATTGCTTTGACGAGTCGCATTCCGTCAAGTAGTGATTGAAGTTTTTTGTAGCCATGC
>CAUYYV010000395.1:0-2782 GCA_963577075.1 Phycisphaerae bacterium | reverse complement strand
TCCGACCGCCATCGCGACTGATCGCAGAACTCAATCGTGTCCGCGCATAACCCTTCCTGATCTCCTCGGATGAGTCCTGGTTCCACACGCAAAGCAAATGACCGTTGGGCAACGTCCGGATCTGGGCCGGGGCCGTCGATGCGGCCAGCACCGTCGGCTGAGGCCACGTCCAATTCTCACCGTTGTTGTCGGACCATAGCTGGAACAAGCGCCCCAGTTGATTGCGGATGAACATCAACAGGCGACCCGGGGCCACCTCCGTCACACTCGGCTCCCAACAGCAGGTAAACGTCGCGTTCCAGTCGCGCAGAATCATGATCATGCCTTCCTCGTTGCGATGCCATGTCCGGCCATCGTCGTCGGAATACATCACATAAACCCCGCCAATGGTGGTGTCGAAATCATGCGCGCCGGTATTGATGATCTGGTTCTTGACGATCCTGAAAGTTCGCGGAGTTGAGAATACGTCATGGGGCGGGCTATGCGGCTCTCGCCGGGATAAGCCATTCATCAGAGGCAGCACGAGACGGCCCGACGAAGTCCGCAAGAACACATCTTGCAACGCATGGCCATGCACATTGGGTGGGCTAAGCGGTATCGGCGGTTGCCAGGTCTGGCCATCATCGTCGCTTCGGTAGAACGCCATCCCGATATCCCATAGTTGCGCAAAAGGCTTGTCCTTGGAAAACGTCTGGTTGAGAATGGTCATGCCGATCGAATGCCTGCCAGACAGTTTCACCACGCTGGTGCCGCCACCCGCTATCCGGTTGCCGTCGGTGTCCATCATTTGTTTCGGTTCGGACCATGTCAGGCCGCCGTCCTCCGAATAATTACCGACATTAAAGGAGGCGTGGAAGATGCGGCCGTCATCCAATTCCACGTAACTGGATGTGTGACCGTGTGGTTGTGCCTGAACTGAAAGGGCCAAATCAGGTAATGTCATCGGCACGTTGCTCATGGTGGTCGCTCCGTCAGGAAGTTTGTCGGGGAAAGTTGTCCTTGTCGTGACTCTACAATATAAGCCCCGGGCGGTGGGGGTGCTTGTATCTTGGTTGCGTTTATTTCACGGCTACCAGATCGGCGATGACCATTTTCATCGGGGCGACGACCCGGGCCATGCGATCGAAATCGATCTTGTCGGGTGTATCGGTGTCACCATGGTAATGCTCATAGCGGTACGGTAGCGTATCCGTGACCATGACACCTTGGTACCCGCACTGCCAGAATGACCACTGATCGGACCACCCCACGCCCGGCATCATGGCGGGCAGGGCGGCGCCCTCGGACGGGAACCTCGCGTGTTGGCGAAACGAGTGGACCACTCGCCGCAGAAGTGATCTCGATGAAAGATTGCCCACGAACCCAATGAAGTTGCCCTTCGTCAGATAGGTAAACAAAATTGGCAAAGGATACTGCTGGCTGCCGGGTTGGTCGCTGTAATGACCGAGCCCGTCGAATGCGATCATCGCGACGACGTTGTCACCGTTTTTCTTGCGCCGCCGGGCGTACACATAGCTGCCCATGTCATCTTCCTGGAAAAAGGGTGGTTCCTCGTTGACGAACGCGACGAGCCGCAGTGTTCGGCCGGGGATCTTGCCGGCAAACGAGCGGGCCATCGCGAGCACGCCGGTGGCGTTGTCGTCGGCGCCGGGGCTTGCCCCGATCGTGTCATAATGGGCGCCGATGATGACAATCTCGTCAGGTTTTTTGGAGCCGTCGATCTGCACGTACAGGTTGCTGCACGTTACGTTGTTGGTTTCATAGTCCTGTTGCTGAACCTGGTAACCGGACAGCTCGAATGATTGGCGTACGTATTTCGCGGCAGCGGCCAGTGCATCGGGACGCCAGATGTTTCGTTCGCCGATGACGGAGGCCAAGTGTTCGACGTCGCGGCGCAGTTCGTCGCGCAGCACGATCTGCGTCGGCGTCAGAGGTGGCTGCGGACCACGATAACTCTTGCCGGGCATCCACATCATGTAACTGCCAAACGCGGCGATCGTGACGGCCAGCAGGCCGAGGCGGATGATCGTGCTCCTGCTGAACCATTGTAGCCGGCGTTTGGTTCGCTTCCGGTTCACAAAACACTGGTTGGGCTGCGGCCGCTACGGACGGATATCAACGATGCTGTAACGCTCGACGAGAAGATTGAACAGCAGCTTGATATCGGCATCGCGCATGCGCACACAGCCCATGGAAGCTTCTGCACCGATCGTTTCCGGCTCGATGGTGCCGTGGATGCCGTAGCCGGTCAGGTCGCGGTTGTTGTCGTCGGCGCCGATCAGGCCGATCCAGTAATCGCCGATCGGATTGTTCGGATCGTCACGATGATAGGTCTTGCCCGTTCGCGGATTGGTCCAGCCGGGATCCATGAGTTTCGCGCCCGGACGCAGGAGCCATCGACCTCTCGGCGTTGAATCATCGGTGCCCGTGCCTATGTCGAAGCTGCGCACGAACAGCCACTGGCCGGCCGCACGTTCGATGTACACGTCCATGCGGAAATTGGATTTCTCGATGACGGCGTGGAACGGGCCTTTGATGATTTTCAGCCTCTGGCCCATGCGGATGCGCTTGGCCTTGACCTTGTTCACGTGCTCGATGAGCTGGTAGGGGATCTTGTGTCGGCGGGCGATCGGGATGAGCCGGTCGCCGCTTTGGACGGTGTGGGTCGTCACTAGCGGATCGCCGGCGAGTACGCGGGGGGAAAACAGCACGTGATCGTTGATCGCGGTCAGCGAATCGCGGACGGTCATCGCCTCGCTCAGCGATAACGCCGCTTCGTGGG
>CAUYYV010000394.1:0-2786 GCA_963577075.1 Phycisphaerae bacterium | reverse complement strand
GCGGTGTCAGCATCACCGTTGCTTGACCTTGACGACGACCAGTGTCGTGTCGTCCACATTGCGTTTGAGGCCTACGAACCTCCTCATTTCCCAGAGGATGTGGTTCATGGCGTCGCGTGCCGGAGCGTCAGCCACGTCGCGCATCGCCTTGATGATACGCTCGCGGCCGAAGCGCTCGCCCTTGAAACTAAGTGCGTCGCTGAGCCCGTCGGTGTTGAGCACCAGCAGGTCGCCCGGTTTCATGTCGAGCAATCCCTTGTCGTATTGCTGTGTTTCGTCGACGCCGATGATCATGCCGCCGGCTTCGAGTTGTTGAATGTCACCGTCGCGCAACAGCAAGGGCGGATCATGACCTGCGTTGCAGTAGGTCATTTGGCAGGCGACGGGATCGACCACGGCGTAAAACAGCGTCGCGAATTCATTGTCCAGCGTTTCACGCGATAGCGCGATGTTGACCCGGGCGATGATCTCGTTGAGGTCGTAGATGTCCTGGGCATAAGCGCGTAACGACGCCCGGACGGACGCCATCAGCAAGCTGGCCGCCACCCCCTTGCCCACCACGTCGCCGATCGCGATACCCAGGTGCCCGTTGAGTGCAATAAAGTCGTAAAAGTCGCCGCCCAACTCGAAGCTGGGCACGTAACGAGCCGCGATATCGAAAGGCGGTAGTTGCGGTGCCGATGCGGGCAGCATGCGGCGTTGCACGGCCGCCGCCATGTGTACCTGCTGTTGCACCCGCTCGCTTTCGATCTGCTCGGCGTGCAGCCTGGCGTTTTCGATCGCCGTCGCCAGCAGCTGTGCCACCGCGCGCAACATCTCGACTTCGTGTCGGCTAAACGATCGTCGCTGGCCCGTGTATAGCCGGATCACGCCGATCGGACGGTCCTGATACACCATCGCAGCTGCCAGGATCGAGACCAATCCCTCCCGGCGCGCGTCTTCGGGGTACAGCACACGCGGGTCAGTGGCCATGTCCTCAACGTACACGACCGCTTTCTCAAGCGTGCTCTTGTAAAGCTCGCTCTTGGCGACGGCGACCGGTCCCTTGCTTAGATATTGTGGCGAGAGGTTGAACACGGCCCGGGGGATCAGCTCGCGCCCCTCATCGTCGAGCAGGCGGATACTGGCGGCCTTGACCTTCATCACCTCGGCGGCGCTGCGGGTGGCCGTGTCGAGCAGTTCCTGCAGATCGCGCTTAGCTGATAGGAGCGTGCTCAGCTTGTAAAGCGCGCTGAACTCCTCGACGCGCCGGCTCAACTCGAAGCCCTGGTGGCACAGCAGGGCGATGCCGTTGGCCCACAGATCGAGAAACTCGGCTGCCGCCTCGATATTCGCAGTGGCCGCCACGCCGGAGACTTGCATGCCCGCTTCGATGCTGATCGAGCCAAGCCGACGACCCTCGACTTCGATCGCAACGGTCGGCTGCGCTTGCAGGTCGGTCGTAACCGGCGGCTGATCGGTCGGGTTGTCGTCTGCCGTGGTGAGTATTTGGCCATCCGGGTCGCGAATGGAGATCCGAAGCCCCGTCATCCGGGCAAACCGTTGCTGCAACTGTGTCAGGCCCGCCACGTCTAGAAACCGAGACAACGACAGCCCTGGCGCATCATGAAACGCGGCGCTGTCACCCGTCGGCCCGGGTGAGTCGACGCGATTCGAGCCGGACGATGATGTACGTTGCGACGCGGTCTGATCGGCGCTCACTGATCGCTCTCGTGTGCCGTGTCTTTGGCGGCGCTGCTGTCAGGTGTGGGTGGGGCGGCCGATGGCTCGGCCGGTTCTCCTGGCTCCTGGGCTTTCGACTTGCTCTCGAGCCAGATCCGTCTCAGCAGTACGTTAAGAGGGTCGAGCGGATTACGCGCCTGCGCCAGGTCCAGCCCGTAAGTCACCAACTCGTCCTGATGGGTCTGGTAGCCGAGGTAGGCCAGCAGGAGTGCCGGATCGTCGTGCTTGCTCTTGCGGATCATCTTCTCGATCTGCTGGCGAGCCCAGACAAGTCGATCGACCGTGGGCAGCGTTTTCGCGTCATATCGCGTCGCGATCATTTCGGGGTGCCGTTCAAATAGCCCACGCAGGTTGACCGAAGCCGACCGGATCATGCCCGCGCCGAGTTGAGAATGAATCACACCCACACGCGCCATCGGATGACCCGGCATGCCGATCAACACGAACTGGTAATCCTCCTCCGCGTCGAAATGCCTGCCCATTGCCAGGTGCTGCTCGGCGCTGCGGAGCAGTTCGTTGATCCGCGTTTTGTTATTGCCTGCAAACGTCTCGACGCCGGGCATGTCGTAGTCGAGCACGTTCATAAGCCGATCAAGCGCAGCTTGTCGTTGCTTGTCTTCTTCGCCTTGCTCGTCGTCAACCTGTATCTTCAACTTGGCGGCTGCGATCGGATCGTTGGCGATGATCCGGGCCAGCGGGTCCTCGAAACCTTCCGGTCCCCGGTCGAGGATCGCCTTGAGTTTATGTTTGCCCTGGCCGGCGAGATTGCGGGACGGGTCGATAGCCAAGGTCCAGCCCACCGCGTCGTACAACGCCTTGTCACGCATGGTCTGCGCGTCTTCGAGTTGCTGCGGCGTCGGCGGTTCGAGGAAAATCGGCAGGCCACCCGCTGCGGTGGTTGGATCAGCCAATCGTGTCAGTTTCGTCAACGGGTCGGGTGCATCGCCGTTGGTGCGTTTTGCCTCGGATGTGGCCCCATTCTGTGCCGCCAGGCCTCGCTGTTCGATCTGCTTGAGCAGATCCATGTATACGTCGTTGCCAGGTTTGTAGTCGTGGGTCGGGAC
>CAUYYV010000393.1:0-2819 GCA_963577075.1 Phycisphaerae bacterium | reverse complement strand
CTCGCTTGAGCCGCCGAGTTTCTTCCAGCAGCCAGTCATCAAAGAAGTAGATGCATTTCAGTGCCTTGGGCATGGTCTTGCTGTTACTGGTGCAGCGGTGATTTGCCGAGGCCGCCGGCTGTTGGTCGGAGGGCGCTGTTTCGGCTGCCTCTATCGTTGCTTACGGGCGTTGTAACATTCGTCGTTTAGTGTGAGTCGAAGTTTCCGCCAACGCAAGCCGGACCAACTGGGCGCTGGGCAGCCGTTTCCGGCCCGGCGCTGACGTCGCCCCAGTCGGCATCGCCTGGAAAGCAGCAAGGGGTGGCGGACCCGCAACTGGGCGAGGAGCCATGCAGCAATCGTCGTCTTTACTTCCACACGGCGGCATGTCATAAAGGTTGCCGACGTTTTCCGCTGCGTTCGGGGCAGGCACCCTGCCCGCGATACAATCTCGGCGGCGCGGTCGAAACCACTCCAAATCGCATTCACACATGCAGCAACGGCATTCAGACAAGCGATTGATGTCGGCATGGGCCGCACCGGTGGTACTGGTGATTCTCCTCGTAGGTGCTGTGCGGGCGAATCCGGTGAAGGAATTGGCGCGGTTGCACGCGACCGTGGAGAAGGAGAGCGGTTCATGGTTCGAGGGCTGGTCCTCGCGGGTGCACCTGCGAGGGGTGCGCTGGCCCATGCATCGCCCGCCGTCGGGCAAGCAACCGTTCGCCATGATGATCAAGGCCTCGAGCCGCCCCGGCCAAAATATGGGCGCGTGGAAAACCGCCCCTGTGCCCGACAATCATCGCGGCAAATTCGCGACCTTCCTGATGACTGCGGCCATGAGTAGTTCCGGAGACGGCCGGCGGTTCGATGTGTTGGTCAACGAGCACAGGCGATTCACGTACTTTACCATGAAAGGGCCGAACTGGACGATCTCCGGCGAAGGAGGCGGTCAACTGACGTTCACCACGGTCGCCCCGGACCGCTTCGGTGATTACTACGGCTATCTATCCCTCAGGGCGCCGCGCCAGTGGCTGACGCCCGGTCAACCGCTGTCGATCAAAATTCAGGCCGAGCCGCATGGCCCGCAGACGAAAGACTGGACGTTCGTGTTCGAGTGCCCGGATTCGCTCGCGTATTTCCATACGCAGGAAAAAAAGGCGGTATATCACAATCTGGGCCGGTACCATGCGGGGTGGGTGTCGACGCAGGTCGCCGGGCCCACGGAGAAAGTTGCCGGCAAAAAGGTGGCTCTGCGGTCTGGGAACGTCGTTATCGGTGAAGCCGTCCTGAAGAAAGCGGCCGGCGGCATTGCCGTGGCACAAATTCCCACCCGCGAGGAAATGCGCGGCCGCCTGTGGGACACCGTGACAGTCGTTCTCGACGGCAAAGAGGTCGACACGGTCAGGGGGCTCGCCGCTGGCGCACTGCCCAGGTTGAGGAACTTTCTGAATGAACCCATCCGCCCGAAACGCTACCTGCTCCCCCCCGGCGAATTTCCGCGGGTGAACTGGATGTTTTCGAACCGCGTGCGCGATTGCGTCGGCGACTTTACGCTCCAGGTCACCTACTACGACCGGCAGCTCAACCCAGTCGCCAAAGCCGAAAAACCGGGCCGTTATGGCGCGGTCATCGAAGGCCAGACGCCGTTCGGTTACCCCGTGGTGCGCTATGTGACGATGTTTTGCTATGACCAGAAATGGAGCCGGAAAATCGAGGCCGATCCTCACCCGTTCCCCTCGCAAAGGAGATTCTGGCGCACCCGGACGCACGAGGAGAAGCAGCGCAACCCGCTCGACCGCCCCGTGCCGGCCGATACATTGACAGCCGTCGTCAATTATCTCGAACGCCACGATTACGTTTTCTTTCCGGCCATCGTCAACGCGCCCGCGGTCAAGGCCTCCTACTGGGCCGCCCAGCATGAAACCGCGGGGAAAAAGATGCCCGCGTATCTGGCCAGCCCGTGGAACCGCGACCGTCAATGGCACGTACGCCTGAAGCGGCGCCACTTTGGCCTGGAGAACAATTACCCGGCGCTTGACCGTCCCATTTGGCGCAAACAAGCGGTGGCGCCGGTATTGAAAACGGGTGACCCGGCTTCCGTGGGCTACAAGAAGGAACATATCGCTGCAATCCGCGCGGCGGCCGACGCCTGGGGCACGGCCAATGAAGCGCCGCTCGCGGTGCTGGTCGCGCGCAAAGGAGTGATTGTTTTTCACCAGGCCTACGGCGCCGTGGACGGCACGCCGATGACTGTGGATACGCCTACATGGATGGCCTCGATTACCAAGCTGCTGACCGGCTGCCTGCTGATGGAATTCGTCGATCAGGGACTGATCGGCCTCGACGACCCGGTGAAGAAATTCATCCCGGAGTTCGACCAGGCGGTGAAAAAGGACTTGACGATCCGGCACCTGATGACGCATCTGAACGATGTCGGTCGCGAGCACGCCGATTGGGGCGGCGACTGGAACAGCGCGCTGGAAAACGTCATTGGCCATAAGCTTCCGCAGATCAAGGTCGCCGAGGTCCACCACTACAACGGCTTGGGGTACGCGTTGGCCGGCAAGATTATGGAGCGGGTGAGTGGCCGCGCCCTGCCGATGCTATTTCAGGAATGTCTGTTGCGGCCGCTGGGGGCCGAGCACACAATCATCGAGGGAACCTCCTGGGATTGCACTTCGACTTGCCTCGATATGGCCCGCATCGGCCAGATGCTACTCAACCGCGGCAGCTACGGCGAGTATGAGTTCTTTTCAAAGAAGTCGTTCGCCAAAATGCTACCGATCAAGCTTTCCGGGATCGCGCCCGGCGTCACGGCGGAGTGGGGCATTGGCCTCCAC
>CAUYYV010000392.1:0-2839 GCA_963577075.1 Phycisphaerae bacterium | reverse complement strand
AAACAGACGACGATGGGTTTATGGTAACGACGAAACTGGATCAACGTGCGGCGAACGGGAAAGGTACGCAAATGATTGTGAAGATGGCCGACGAACTTCGTGATACGGTGAGGCAAGTGCTGCTGGCCGGGGGCGCTGATCAGGTCAACGCCGATTGTGTCGCAGACCACCTGGTGTTGGCCAACCTGAGCGGCGTCGATACGCACGGTGTGTGGCACGTGGCAAATTACGTGGCGGACATGAAGAAAGGGCAGATCGCCGCGACTGCGTCACCGGCCATTGTCAAGCAAACCGCGAACAGCGCGTTGGTGAAGGGCAACTGGGCCTTTGGTCACCTGGCGGCGCGCACCGCGATGCAGACGGCGATCGACAAGTGCGGGTCCGGGGACATCGCCGTCGTGGGCCTGGTGCAGGCCAACCACATAGGCCGTCTCGGCCATTACGTGGAGATGGCGGTCGCGGCGGACAAGATCGCCCTGGTCTGGGGCGGCGGTTATGGCCGCGACACGCCGCGAACCGTGCCCTTCGGCGGTCGTCAACCGGTGCTCGACACCAACCCGGTCGCCATCGGGGTCCCAACCGGAGACGACGGGCCGATGATGCTGGACTTTGCCACCACGACGATGTCGGGCGTCAAGGTCAGAAACGCCCGAAAATATAACCAGCAACTGCCGCCCGGATGCGTCGTGGACAAGCACGGCAAGGCGACGACCGATCCCCACCGCTTCTTCGACGGCGGCGCTTTTGTCCCGTTCGGCGGGCACAAGGGTTACGCCCTGATGATGGCGGCCGAATACCTCGGCGGTATGCTCTGCGGGTCCGATGATTTCGTCGAGACCGATCAGGGTGTGCCGTTGTTTCGACATCAGGGCGTGACGATGATTGTCTTCAAGGCGGATATGTTCCAGCCTTTGGACGCGTTTGTCCGCCAGGCCGACGAGATGGGCCGGCGTGTCAGGGCCATCGCGCCGGCGGAAGGTTTTGAGCAGGTGCTCGTCCCCGGTGACCCGGAAGTACAGACACGCGCCATCCGTCGGCGCCAAGGTATTCCGCTACCGGACGACGTCTGGCAAAGCGTCAAGGAAGCTGGCGCCTCGGTTGGCGTGCGGGTCGAGTAACGCCGCCGCCTCGATGCGCACAGGCGGGGCGTTTTATCACCGGTCCAGCCTCACAGTGAATAAACGATATCGGGAAGGCCGACAATGTGTGCAACAGCAGGCAATGCGGATAACGACGGTGTGGCCAGGCTCAGGCTCGCCTTCGTGGGCTGTGGCGCGATCGCCGAGTATCACCTGGCCGCCGCCGAAGCGAACAGCGATCGCATTGAATTAACGACTGCCATCGACCGTAATCGTGACAAGGCCCGGCGCATCGCCGACGCCAGCGGCGCTGAAGTTTTCACTTCATTCGAAGACGCTCTGGTGCACGGTCGGTTCGACGCCGTCGACCTGATGCTCCCGCATGATCTGCATGAATCGGCGGCAATCGCGGCGTTTGAGGCCGGTAAGCACGTACTGCTGGAAAAACCGATGGCGCCGACGCTGGAAGCGTGCAACCGCATCATGGCGGCGGCGAACCGGGCGGGTACCGTCTTCATGATGGGCGAAAACGCACAATACTGGCCCGAGGTCGTCAAAGCACAGCAATTGCTGCACGCCGGCGCGATCGGCGAGGTGATTACCGCTCACGCCAACCTTAACTTTCAGTTCGACAAACGTTGGTTCGCCGGCCCCAACCCCTGGCGCTTTGCCGAGGAGCACGCCGGCGGTGGGATCGCGATGGACGGTGGATCGCACCGAATCCGTGCACTGCGGATGTGGATGGGTGAGATCGACGAAGTCTCCGCCATGCTGGACCATCCGCTCAAGGCGATGAAAGTCGAGTCACTCGTGCGCGCCCTGTTACGCTTCAAGTCCGGAAAACTGGCCACCTTCAGCGCGATGATAGTTGACCACCCGGTCGGTCCGGAGCCCGGGTTTAGTGTGACCGGTACGCGAGGCCAACTCGTGATTGACTCGGGTCCATGCGGCGCCCTGTGGCGATTCGACCCCGATCACCGCCAGGGCGTCCTCGTCGGGGAGCCGCAGGGATACAACAAGTCGTTTGCGCCTGAACTGGCCGACTTCGCCCGTGCTGTTCTTGACGGCCGGCCGCTGGCCGCCGGACCCGAGCAGTCTCTTGGCGAACTGCGCACCGCCCTGGCGATCTATCGCTCGGCCGTCACTCGGCAATGGGAAAAGGTCTGGACATAGCAGCCACTCTCGGCTCACATCACCGGGATGACATGCAAAAGATGGTCACGGACTGCCCGATGGCTGGTGAGGCGAATTGTCAGTGCACTGGCGGGCAAGCCGCCAGTGCACCCCCACCGGTGGCGCCACGCGTGATAGTGATTGTTCTTCTTATTATCCGTCTCGGACGGCGAAGACGCCTACTGCGCAGCAACTGTTTCCGATGCGATCGGTGATGTTGAACAGTCGGTGCTCCGGCGAGGCGACGGGGTAGCCACGTTCGAGGCACTTGCGATACCAGGCGGTCAGGTCGTGGGCGGCTATTTTCTCGTCGGCGGTGAACAGGATGAGCAGCAGGCCGGCGTGGCGGATCACGCCGTCACTCCACAGCTTCTTGACGTCGTGCGCGACGGGCGAAAGCAGTTCGGACGTGTACCGACGAAACGGACCGTCGCTTGTATGCTGGGCAACGGTCTTGATTTCGAGCCAGTAGGCGTCCTGCGGGTCGGCGGCGGACAACTGGTCGAAGAGAGTGCCGCGGATCTCCGGGTCGCGCAGTCCGGAGATGTCTGCCCGTTCGGTCAGGACAACGTCGCAGCGGTTGCCCT
>CAUYYV010000391.1:0-2842 GCA_963577075.1 Phycisphaerae bacterium | reverse complement strand
TGACGGTCGGCGTTGCGATGACAGCGGCCTGAGCGAGCATCGAGAAGGAAACGGACAGTGAGCGCTCCCTGGATCACCTATCGTCCCAAATTGAAAGTACTCGACTGCACGATCCGTGACGGCGGCCTGATCAACGATCATCAGTTCAACAACGATTTCGTCAAGGCCACTTACGAGACGTGTGTTGAAGCCGGCATCGATGCGATGGAGATCGGCTACAAGAATTCGAAGCGGCTGTTCGATCCCAAAAAGTTCGGCCCGTTTCGACACACCGACGAGGAAAGTATCCGACAGATCGTCGGCGACAATAACACGCCGCTCAAACTGGCGGCGATGGCCGATGCCGAGAAGTCCGATTTCAAGACTGACATCCTGCCCAAGAAAGACAGCGTGCTGGACATCATCCGCGTGGCCACGTACGTCCACCAGATCCCCGTTGCCGTCGAGATGATCCACGACGCGCACGAGAAGGGATACGAGGTGTACTGCAACCTGATGGCCGTCTCGATTGTTCAGGAACCGGACCTCGATCAAGCGTTGGAGGTGATCGTGCAGACACCGGCCAGCACCATCGTCGTCGTGGACAGCTTCGGCGCGTTGTACCGTGAGCAGATCGATTACCTGGTGCGCAAATACCTCAAGGCCGCGCAGGACGCGGGCAAAGAGGTCGGTATCCACGCGCACAACAATCAGCAACTCGCTTTTGCCAACACGATCGAGGCGATCATACTCGGCGCCAACCGTATCGACGCGACCATGTCCGGCCTAGGACGCGGGGCGGGCAACTGCCCCATGGAGTTGTTGATCGGTTTCCTGCGCAACCCGAAGTTTAATATCCGTCCGATCTACAAACTGCTCCGTGATCACTTCGTGCCGCTGACCAACGAGATCGAATGGGGTCCGAACGTGCCGTACAACATCACCGGGTTGCTCAACCAGCACCCTCGCGCCGCCATGGCCTGCCGCGCCAGCGATGAAAAAAATGATTACGTCAGTTTCTATGACAAATGCGTCGCAGATGTGTAAAGACGAATGACCAAGTTTGTACCGAAGCCGCAATGACCACTGGGCATAGCGGCCTGATCGATCATTCGTCAGTTCCAATCCCGCCGCCGAGCATTTTGTCAAGACCGGGGATGTTCAACCCGCCTGTGAGGCGAGATGCTTCCTGTTGTACCATCTGCTTGGCTTTGGTCAGCGCCGCGTTGGCGGCGGCGGTGGTGAGGTCCTCGATCATCTGCTGATCGGCGTCGTTGCCCACGCCGACCAGCGAGGCCAGCAGCGGGCCGTCGAACCGGATGCTGGTGATCTCCAACTTGCCGTTGGCGACGACCCGAACGGCCCCGGCACCGGCCTCGGCCTCGACGGTCATGCGTGCCAACTCGCCCTGGAGTTGTTCAAACTTCTCACGAAGCCCCTTGGCCTGGCCCATCATCGAAGCGAGATTCTTGAGGTCGCCAAGCATAAGTATCATCCGTGGTGGTGATTAAGTTCCTGATTCAGCCGACCCGGCTGACTGGTTGGCACGGGCTTCGATCAACGTCGCGTCGAAGTGCTCAAGCACCTGCTTGACCAGCGGCAACGCCAGCGCCCGCTTCTGATCGACAGCCCCGCCGGTTTCGCGGTCCGGTTTTACCAATCGATCATCTGGGCCGGCCAACATCTCGATCTCGATGCGCAACGACCGTCCCGAGACCTGTTTCACGAGTTGCTCGAGCCGCTCACGTTGCTGCTGGGCGAACGACAGCAGATCACGCTGCCCCGACCGAACGGACAATCGCGCCATGTTTGCATTCAACTCGGTCAGCGTCAGATTCGATACCCAGCTCAGGGACGGCGTCTCGGCGACGGCAGCCAAAACGGCTTCCCACACACCGGCCGACTCCTTTGATTCAACCATCACAGCTGAAGGCGCTGGCGGCTCCGCGACCGGCGACGCTGCTGATGGTAACTGATTCAAAGGTGCGATCTTAATTTTTTTTTTAGTTGACTTGCCCGCCTGACTCGGCACAATCGTCGCGGCACGATCGCCAGGCGTGGCAGACAGCAGCGCCGTCACGTCGGCCATCTTCTCGGCCAGCGCCAGTCGAACCACGGTCACATCGAGCAGAGCACGCGGATTCGAACTGGATCGTCCGTGGCGTTGAAGGTTCTCACACAGTGCGATCATGTGGACCAGGCCGGCCACATCAAATCGCCCGGCCTGCTCGACGGCGGCCTTGCGGGCGTCATCTGAAAGCTCGACAAGATCACTGTCGCCGCCACAGGCGGCAATCAACATCAACTGTCGCAACCGTTCGATCAGCGTGCCGATGACCTGATCCTGCCCAATGCCGGCGTCGAGCAGGGCCGACGTGTGGCGCAGCGAGCCGGCCACGTCGCCGCCAGCCAGGGCATCGACGAGTTGGAGGATCCTCTCCTGCGGCGGCAGTCCGAGCATCTGCTCGACCAGTTCACCGGTCACCGCCGGGCCGCCGGGCTCGGCGGACGCGATGATCCGGTCCAGCAGACTCAGGGCATCGCGCATCGAACCGTTGCCCAGACGCGCGATCTGCCAGATCACCTCGTCTTCGGCCGCCATCTCCTCCTGCTCCAACACGTGGCGCAAGTGCTCGACGATGCGTTGCGTCGCGATGTTGCGAAAGTCAAAACGCTGGCAGCGTGACTGAATCGTCGGGGGCACCTTGTGCGGCTCGGTCGTACACAAAATGAACTTGACGTGACCGGGCGGCTCCTCCATGGTCTTGAGCAAGGCGTTGAACGCCTCGCGGGTAAGCATGTGCACCTCGTCGATGATGTATATCTTGTACAAGGCGTTGTCGGTCGGCGCGAGCGACGCGTT
>CAUYYV010000390.1:0-2852 GCA_963577075.1 Phycisphaerae bacterium | reverse complement strand
TTACCAGAAGGTCATGCGTAACGCTATGCGTGGGCTGGCGATTGTGTGTTTGCTCTTGCTGTGCCAAGTCATGGCGTGGGGCCTGACCAGTTTTGGGTCTGAGTGGACCTACCTCGGCGCGATCTTTCCCACGCTGATGGCGGCGGTGGTACTCTCCATCGTGTATGACCGGCGGTTCGCCTTCACGATCGGCGCCATGCACACCCTGCTGGTGATGATCAGCCTGAACCTGTCGGTTTCGTTTGGGATGGTGCTGCTGGTGGGTGTGTGCTGCATGGTGGCCCAATTGCGCGAGGTTCGCACGCGGTCGAAACTGGTGCTGGCGGGTCTATGGTCGGGCCTGGTCATGGCGATGGTGGTCGCCATGGTCGGTGTCATGGGGCGGCCCATGCACCTTGCCGGCGCGTGGGAACGGTTGTTGAGTGACGCTGTGATCGCCATGTCGACCGGGCTGGTCACCGGGTTGTTTGTCCAAGGCGTGCTGCCCGGCATCGAGTGGTTGTTCAAGGTGTCGACCTCGATGACGCTCAAGGAACTCAACGATGCCTTGCACCCGCTGCTGCGCCGTCTGGCGGAGCGGGCGCCGGGGACCTACCAGCACAGTCTGCGTATCGCGGACATGGCCGAGGCCGCCGCCGAGCGTATCGGCGCCAGTTCGCTGCTCTGTCGCGTCGGCGCGATGTACCATGACGTCGGCAAGATGAACAAGCCGATGTACTTCGTCGAGAATCAGGGCGGCGGACCGAACCGGCACGATAAGTTGTCGCCGGCGATGAGCGTGCTGATCATCGTCGGGCACGTCAAGGACGGCGCCGAGATGGCTCGCGAGTACCGCCTGCCCGCGGTCATCCGTCACTTCATCGACAGCCATCACGGCACGACCCTAGTTGAGTATTTCTATCACGCGGCGCGCAAGCGCAAGGAGCAGGAGTCAGCAGACGCGCCGATGCCCAGCGAGTTTGAGTTCCGTTACCCCGGCCCCAAACCGCAGACGAAAGAGGCGGCCATTATCATGCTCTGCGATGGCGTCGAGGGCGCTGCACGGTCCGCCGTCGAGCCCACGCCCGTGCGGCTTGAGCAACTCGTCCACCAGATGGCCATCAAGCGACTCATGGACGGCCAGTTTGACGAGTGCAATATGACTCTTCAGGACCTGCACCGGATCGAAACGGCCGTCACCAAGACGCTGTGTGCCATTTATCACGGCCGTATTGCCTATCCCGACGACGTCCAGCGGGAAAGACAGGACGAACATCACTCTGCTGTGACGGCTTGATTTGTCCGCCGTGGAGAACTTGGTTTATCTCCAGGCTTGATGAGAAAAAGCCCACGAACTCTACTCCGTGGGCCCGCTTGTGGAGACGAGGTAACGTTGCGGATTTCAGCTTTGCTCGGAATCAGTTCTCGCGGCGGGCGCAGCGTCCTTGGTTGACGATTCGTTCTCATCGGCTTGCTCTTGCTCGTCTTCCTCGGCTTGAAGTTGATCCATAGGCTTGTCGGAGGTGATCCAGAGCTTGATTTCGGTTTTGAGATCGTTGGTCAGCACGATCGGAATTTCGTAAGAATCGAGCCGCTTGACCTGGTCACCGATGCGCACGGCACGGTCATCGATCCGGAAGCCCTCTTCGCGCAACAGGTCGGCGATGTCGTGTTGGCTGACGCCGCCGAACAGCACCCCCTGCTCGTTGGCGCTGCGCTGGATGGTGATCTCGAATCCCTCAAGTTTCTTGATCAGTTCTTCTTGCTCGGCGTGCTGACGGGACAACTCTTCGGCGACACGGACCCGCTCTTCGGCCAACCGCTCGATGTTGCCTTTGGTCGGTTCGGTCGCCAGGCCCTGGGGGACAAGAAAATTGCGGGCAAAGCCGGGCTTGACCGTTACCACGTCGCCCACGATGCCCAGATTGTCCACAGTTGTCGTTAGCAACAGTTTGACATTTTTCATGGCGTGCTGTCCTGCCCGCAGTCTAAAACGGGATTTCGGCCTCGTCGACCGACTGGTGGGTGTTGGTCTGCGGCGCCGCGACGGGTTGGCGGGCCTGTGCATTGGAGGCGTCATGCGATTGGCTGCCCTCGCCTCCGCCCTCCCCGGATTCATCTCTTGCGTCGCCCCCACGCGAATCGATGAACTGAAAGTTCTCCACCACCACCGAAAGTTTCGATCGGTTGGCACCGCTTTCACGGTCCTGCCATTGTTCCAAACGCAAGCGCCCATCGACAAACAAGGGGCGGCCTTTCTTCATGTACTGGTTGATCAACTCCGCCGTCCGCCCGAACGCGCTGCAGTCGACAAAGGTCGTCTCCTCACGCTGTTCACCCTCGTTGCTGCGCCATTTACGATTGATCGCCAACCCGAAACCGACGACCGGGGTATTGCTGGGCAGGTACTTCAAATCGGGGTCGCGGGTCAGGTTGCCCATCAGCAGGACACGGTTGAGATTCGGCATGGTTATTCTCCGCACTTTGCCTGGCGATTCAGGCAGTGGTTTCAGGCGCCGGTTGGCTATCCTTGCTTTGCTCGGTTTGATCGGCAGGCGATTGGAGCGTGTCAGTTGTCGGCGCGGGCGGGGGCGCCGTCGCGGTCGCGGTGGCGGTGGCGGTGGCGCCTTCGTGGCTGCGACTCGCCGGCCGGTCGTCATTGCCGCCGTGGTGATCGTCGTCACGATTGTGCATGGCGACCTGGAGCGAAGTTTCGGCGTCCTTGGCCGCGATCGCCAGTTCCGTTTCGCCCAGATGATCGGCCCGCAGCATCATGCAACGCAACACCTGCTCGGAGAGGTTGCAGTCGCGGTCTATGTTGGGGATCTGTGAGCCACGCGCCCGAAAGTAGGTCAGAATAAAGGTGCCTCGAC
>CAUYYV010000389.1:0-2861 GCA_963577075.1 Phycisphaerae bacterium | reverse complement strand
CGTTGAGTAGGTCGCCGATCCCGGTCATCGACATCAACAGTCGCGGCTCGAGCGTCTCGATGCATGCGCCTGGTGCGGCGGTTGTCCGGACTGATTTGCGGAATTTACAAACCGATCCTCTTGCCGAATCGGTTGGTGACAAATGTCGGCTGAACCGCATTTCCCTTGCCCGATCAAATGCCTCCGGTTTTATCTCGCCTTGGATCGACAACTCTCATCGGTCCGGTCCATCGCTCGTATAATCGTGACTTGAAAACAGCTTGAAAATGGGGTCAGGCTGGCACGATCACGCCGTCGGCGCCGACTGAACTAATTTTCGTGTTGCACCGGTTGTGCCGGCTGGTCGACGCATGCAGCCGCGTTTTGGTTCAGCGACCAGGCCGGGTCCATCGACGCCAGATGTTGGGCGATCCGGCCGGCGATCAGGCAGTTGCCCCGGGCTGCCCAGTGTCCATTGGGCGCTTCCAAGGATGTGCCCTGGAGGTCGTAGGCCTCCAGGAGATAACGAATCAGATCGAGTTCGTCGGCCTCAACATTATTGAGTGATAGTCGCAGCCGGTTGATCAGCTTGCGGTATACCATGTCGGTGCCGGCGCGCTTAATGTTGCGAGGCAGCATGACCTGGATCAGTGTCCACGGTACGCCGCGGTTCTCGCATTGCCGGCGCACCCGCTCAAGGATCGCGTGCGTGATGTCCAGTTGCCTGCCGACCCGCTCGCCGAGTTGCTCAGTTTCCGTCGGCTGGCCAAACAGCCACGCCGCGACGAAGCAGTGCCGATAGAACCACGGCTGACGCGACGCTTCCGGCACGGGGATGTTGGTGATGGCAAGTCGCGACTGCGCGACGCCGAACACCGGCTTGTTGTGGACGAAGGAAGGCAGCGGATTGCGATAGATCGTGTTGGGTACCAGCACAATGAACACCACGTGGTCCGGCTTGAGCGCGAAGCCCTCGTCTTCGAGGCGAAGCATCATCTGGCCGAGGCTGTATCCGTGTATGCCGTAATTGAGGGCCTCGACATTGTTCAGCCAGTGCTCGAGATACGCTGGGATCGACTCGTGATCGTCTACTTCCTCGCCGAATGCGCTCGAGTCGCCAAACACCGCCAGTCGCCTGACACCGGTCGGCGGTGATGGCGCATACTCATTTTCGCCGCGAAGCCGCTGCCGGTTGATCGTGACGCGCCAGGGGATACGCTCATCGCTGCGATAACCGGGCACGTTGGTCCAGCCCAGGCGGGGGTGGTACTGATCCCAGAAGTACTTGAGGCCCTCGGCCTCGCCGACCTGCCAGTCGGTCGCACCGGTGATCCGCTCGATCTTCACGAAATGTAAACGCAGGGCGATTTCACCGGCTGCAAACAGCAGCAACAGGGTGGCGATCAAGGGTATCGTGGTGAAAAGAACTTTCTTTCGGGGCGAGTGTCGCACTGGCGGTCTCAATCAATCTGTGGCGGGTCGATCCGGGCGCGGCGTTTGTTCGGGTGCGGGCAGACGCAGCCAGGGATCGAGCTTCTTCGCGGTTCTGAAGTCTTTATCGGCAAGGTCCGGATCTCCCCTTTGCTGATAGGCCAGGGCCCGGTTGAGGTAGGCGATGGTCAGTTTCGGGTCCAACTCGATGGCGCGTGAGCAGTCAGTGATCGCGTCGTCAAGCCGTCCGGTAGACAGTTTCACCCATGCCCGACCGGTCCACGCGGTCGGCTTGTCGGGGGCCAGTTCAATGGCCTTGTTGAAGTTATCGAGTGCGCGTTTCCAATCACGCCTCGATTGGTGAATTGCCCCACGCTGAGAGTAGGCATTGACGTATTTGGGATCGAGTTGAATAATGGCCGTGTAGTCAGCCAGCGCGTCGTCGAGTCGGCCCATCACGGCATGCACCTGGGCACGGCCGACCCAACCTTTCAGGCGTCCGGGGTCGAGCTGGATCGACTTCGTGTAATCGTCGATGGCTGCTGGGCCCTTGCCCAAGCCCTGGTAGAGAGCGCCTCGCTGAAAATATGCATCAGCATGGTTTGGATCAAGCCGAATCGCCTCGCCAAACGCGCGCATCGCCTCGTTGGTGTTGCCCGCTGCGCGATGAGCTTTGCCTTGTTCCACGGCGTCGGTGGCGGTTTGTTGCGACGGGGGGCCACAGCCACAGGGCAGGGCGATCAACAGGATCACGGGCAACCATTGAGCGTATGATTGACGCGTGTTATGCGCCATGTCAACTCCAGAAGATATAGACAACGGCGAACATCGTAACGCTTTTCCTAAAATCTGCCCGGCAACATCCCCCGTTGCGTTGTCGAGGTTCATACTTCGAGCCGTGCAGTCACAATATACGATATAGGTGACTAGCCACTGCCTTGGTGATGAAACGATCGAGGCGGCTGCTTAAATGATGCAACGTGTGACGCACAGAAATGACAAGGTGGGTGAGATTCGGCAGCGTGAAACAATGAATCCGTCGCAGTCAATGGTCGCGGTCGTCGGGCTCATTCTGATGATCGCCATGGCCTACGAACCGGTTGTACACAACGGTTTTATCTGGGACGACGACGCATACATCGAGAATAACAGCACGCTGCGGACGGTCGGGGGGCTAGGCGCCATCTGGAGCGACATCGCCGCCACGCCTCAATACTACCCGCTGGTGCACACGACCTTCTGGCTTGAATACCGAGCCTGGGGGCTCGATCCCACGGGCTACCACGTGGTCAATGTGCTGCTGCACGCGACAGCGGCGCTGCTCGTATGGCGTGTGCTGTTGCGACTTGGGCTGGGCGGCGCGGCTGCCTGGTTCGCCGCCGCGGTGTTTGCCTTGCACCCGGTCCATGTCGAATCGGTGGCGTGGATCACGGAGCGCAAGAACGTATTGT
>CAUYYV010000388.1:0-2899 GCA_963577075.1 Phycisphaerae bacterium | reverse complement strand
TCTGGCCCTCTGCCTTATGTTCGAGATGGCGCAACATGGCGTAGCCGAAACTGCCGATGCCGTATACACCGACACGATGCAGTATGCTCACGAACGGGTTACCTCCATCATATGTATTACCGCTAACGGTGGCGTCGGTTGCATTTGGACAGCACCTCGGATCGATCAGACAACTGCAGGGAGCATCATATCACCTTTATTGCGGCAACTCATGCAGCCGGCGTGCATATCGTCTCGACGTGACCGTCGAGGTAAGTATCTTTCCCGCCGCGTGCATCAGAAGCCACAGCGCCAGCCAGTACAGATGTACAGCGACCTGCTCACCGGCGACGGTACGATGACCCAACTCGATCGGTCCGACGACCAGGTCTAGGGCCGCCGCGACCAGCAGAATCAAAAAATAACCGGGGAATAACAATAGCTGCTTGGTGCCCACGAGCAGCCACCGCCAGGTGGATCCGTCGCCCGGTTCGGCGTCCACCTGGCTTTGCGCGGTCGTAAGCAGGCTGCTTTGGCGAAGATCCTTTCCGGCGAGGCATTGCGCACGTACCCACTTGATCATGATCTCGCACGAGCGCTGCCAGGGAGCGATGCAGATTGCTGCGACGTCGGCCACGGCGATGACCACGGGCCAAATGCCCATGCCGCTGTCCTGGTACAAACGAATTGCCAGGCAGCCGACGAGCACCGGCTCGAGGCCATGTACAAGGCCATCCCAGTAGTCGCCGTCGGGGCCGCCAGGTGATCGGCCGAGGCGACGATTGTACCTCGCCACCTCACCGTCGATCATGTCCAGGGCCTGATACGCCACGATCAACAGCGCGCCGATCAACCACCAGAGCCGATGCGGCTCCGGAACCGCCATCGCGATCGAACCGGCAACAAACACCACGGCACTGAGCAAGGTGACTTGGTTGGCGGAAACTCGCAGCCTGACGAAAAACCAGCTGATGTAGATGGTCCACCAACGGAAGAATACTCGTGTCGTCCAGTATTGATCGGTCCAGTTGCGCCGACCAAAGTCCTTGCCCATGAGTTGCTTGAACGACTTGCCGGTCGGCGCCGAGGTCTTGCCATCAGGTGGGTGTGGCGTGGGTGATTGGTCAGCCATAGGGTTTATCTGAATTGTGTCGGTGCATGCCAGCGCGCCGGTCGGCACCCATTTTCCTCTATACGCCGCCCGACGCATCCTGTCGTGCCGAGCCGGGCGGGCTCGTGATGCGCCGCCATGTTTTGCGCATCTGGCGGAGCACGAAGGTTGATTTGGCGGTCGTCCACGCCCGGGCACTGCTGGCCATCAGACGTGGGCCCGGCAGCCAGGTCCTGGCGCCGGTCGGTTCATAGCCCATCAATTTCATCTCTTTGCGCAGGCCGTGCTCCACAAGTGAAATCTGGTCCTGTGACAATTCGGTCCGCCATTTTTGGATACTATCGGTAAAAATCGGTTTTTGCGTGTTGCAAAACAGCGACAGGTTGTCGTCGCGCTGCAGGCGTTTGCGGCGATTATGCGGTTTGAGCATCGCCTCAGTGAACTCGACGTCCAGGAACCGGCACACTGGTAGGATGGCGGCTCTCGGGTCGGTGACGAGATTCTCGTAGCGGACCAGCAGGTACCGTTGCGGGCCGAGCCGATCGGCGTAACGGTGGTGGATTTTTACGGCTTGGCGCCACATGTCGACGTGGGCGCCGATTTCACGGGTGGTATAGACCTTCTCCGATCCGACAGCGACGGGCAATCGTTTCAGGTTCGACGCTACCACGGCGCGTGGATCGCGGATGATGTGGACAAATCGTGCCTGCGGGAAGGCCTCGCGCAACCGGCCGACATAGCGGATGTGCAGCGGGGTCTTCTCGCCGATGAATCGAGCGGGTTGCGGTTCATTGGCGTCGCTGGCGGCCAAGATCGATAGAAACAGTCCGTCGGCCGTGCGTGGCGCTGCCATGACGTAACGACCGAATATTTCCTCGTCGAAGATCACGCCCCAGTGCCGTTGGTGCTGGCACGCTTTGCGAATTACTCGCCGGATGTTGCGGTCCTTTTTTAGATTGCCCCACAGCCATTTCTGTGTCTTGTAAATGCCGTAGAACTTCGTTTCCGGTGGGATGTGCATGCCCGGCGCGCTGACGAGAATCGATTGGAGCAGGGTTGTTCCCGACCGCTCCGCCCCGACGATGAAGAACAGACGCGACTCAATTTCCCGTAACCGCGTCGTGTACGGTTCAGTCACTTCGGGTTTTGCGGCCTCGGCATCCGTCATGTCAATGATCGATCAATTTCGTGACGTGTTTCCGCACTGCTTCAAGGTCTTCGGGAAAATCCACCTCACGGCAGAAGCAGTTTCCGACGTCCACCGGCTTCATGCTGATCAGGCTCGACAGAGTGCATCGCTCGACCGCTTTCTCAAAATAGTCCTGGTCATCAACTTCCTGGAGGGCCTTGGCCAGCAGCGGCCGATCCGAGCGCAGCACAATGTTCATGCCCAACGCTTCGCCGAGCGGATTGGCCACCGTCTTGGACATCTCGGCCACAGTGTCATCTGCGTGGAGCGTGTATTTGATCTCTTCCGACCCCGTCCTCGCCGTATTGACAAGTATGCGCGAGTAATCAGCTTGCGTTTCGAGCATGAGTTGGGCGACGGTCGGCTCAAAATAGACGTCGCCATTGACCCACAGAATGTCGTCATCAAGCCTCGCCATGGCGCACAGCAGGCTCTTGGCCGTGTTCGTTGAGGCGAAAAGGGGATTGAAGACGAACAGCAGGTTCGGCTGTGCCCCCATGATCGTGGCCGCTTCGTGCCCGACCACGGCGAGGATGCGGTCGGGGCCGAGCAGGCGGTCAAGGATTTGCACCTGGTTGCCCAGCAGGGTCATGCCGTCGTGAATCGATGACAGCGGCTTG
>CAUYYV010000387.1:0-2941 GCA_963577075.1 Phycisphaerae bacterium | reverse complement strand
CCGATCGTTGTATTGGAACCATCACTGATGAAATGATTGCCATGGGTCTTCATGACGGCACTCACGCTGTCAGGGTTATCGGATCCGTCAGGAAGCGTGGCGGCGTTCGTGTTGTAGCCGTACAGATAGCCGGACCGTCCACTTGTGCTGGCACTGCCATATTCATCGCGCGCACCAAATATATGGCCCAGTTCGTGCGCGTAAGTCCAGGTGGGATCGTCTTCATATCCCTTGGTGTAGGGGCCGTTCATACTGGCGCTGGCTCGACCGTAGTAGGGTTTGACGAAGGTGGTGACTGCCCAGTGGTTGTTTTCCGAACGGCGGATATCGTCGTTGAACTGCTTGGTAGCGGTCGAAAAGGAAGTGAACTCGCTGTAATCGCTATCAATCGAACTCAAAGCATCGATAAATCCCACCGAGGAACCTGTATCCCCGATGTCGTCGACGGTAAAGGGATTACCCTCGTTGTGGACGTCATTGGTGAAGTTGACCGTGATTTCAAGTTGGGCGGCAGGGTGGTGGCGGTCGAGGCTCTCGTCGTTCCAGAAAGAGATGGCATCTTCCACCCTCTGCTTGCGACTTGTCAGCATGCTCTCGCTCCAATGAACCGTGCCGCAGTTGATCGTGGCACAGTCCTCCGTCGAAACCTTGGGGTGCTCCCTGTCGTCTAGGTTGCGCTGCTGATTGTCCTGGATAAAGATCACGTTCCAGGTATAGCTTCCCAGTGCATATTCTGAGGTATCGTTGATCGATTCGGCTCCAAACGGCACATCGTCGCCACCCCCCGACAGGATAAACATGGGTGGCCCAGAGCCAGGCGATCCATTTCCCGTGAACTGCCGGGGCAGGTATATCCCGCCACCGTTATCGCCATCCGGTTCAAACCCGATGGCCTGGGCGGCGCCGGGACCGGCGCACAGGATGACAAGGACCGCCGTGATCGGTGACCATCGCCATGATTTCAAGAAAGCGGCAAGCGGGTATTGGACCCCACCTGGGCCAGGTAATGAAAGTACAGGTGCTTTCATCATCCGTTTCTCACCTCCCCGAAATCAACCAAGTCCCGATCCCTCAGTGTCTGCTGGCGTGGTTGCATGAATTAAACATCAGCAGACCCTGTCACCGTGACGCCACCATGATTGAATAGGTGCCCAAGTTGCCATGCTCGACCATTACCACGCGAACATGCGCGGCAGGTAAACACTGCGACAATACCAAGAAAGGCCTTCACGGAGTTCCTCCGCGATTAGTATAACCCAATCCACCGCGGATTGCAATAGAGAAAGCCACAAATACTTTTTTTGCAAAGGCTTGCGTCACTTTTCAGCCTGATTCATATGGGAAATCATGGCAACCTCGATTTCCCATATGCCCCCGCCCAACGCCGCAGGTGAGCGGGGCGATATTCTCGCGAGGCTCGACATCAGGGCCGAGCAGCCGCGGGCCGACGGCCAGCAACAACAGCGTCACGGGTTCGGGGATGACGGCACGGAAACCGTGAGTGCCGCTGCCGCCCTTGCAGTACCCGACGTATTATTGCCGTCGATGCTGCCGTCGATGCCGCGGACGTATACTGTTATAGCTTGTCGAATCAGCCGCCATGTAAAAGAAGCGTCATGTCACTTCATCAATCACGCAGTAGCCAACGCGGGTTCACCCTCGTCGAGATGCTCGTGGTCATCACGATCATCGCACTGCTCGTGGCACTGTTGTTGCCAGCGGTCAAGAAGGCCAAGCAGCAGGCGCGCTATCTCGTCTGCGCGACGCAGCAGCGTCAGATCGTGATGGGAATTCTGCAAAACACCATCGAGAACAACGAGGACCTTCCCTTCGGCCAGTGGTCGTCGCCCACGGTCATCGGCAATGCGGCGGAGATCATCATAAACATCCAGGGCAGCAACGTGTGGCACGGCGATCACGACGGCCCGCCGGTCGACGTGGCCATGCAGATCTTCACCTGCCCTGAATTCCTGACCCGGTCCGGCACCGGCATCTCCGTCTACGATCCCTACGATCGGGCGCTCTATGGCGAATGGCCCTACAGCGGTTGGGGCTCGGCAGGGTATCTACCGGTCGGCAGTACCGCTGTGCACACGACCTACCTGTACCTCGGCGGCAACGGCCATCAGAACAACAATACCAACGGCAGCTCATGGTGGCATGGCTGGGTCGCCTACGACGGCAACACCTATGCCGCGTACGCCGACCCGTTCGACTTCGGACCGGTCCCGTCGCTTTCCGACCGCCGCAGACACAGCGAAGTCGGCCTGCTGACCGACCGCATGTGGCTGACCGACCCCTCGTGCCCCCTCCATCCTTTCCGTGTGACGGACGTCGGCGGACACGAATGCGTGCCCAACCACAAGGTCCGCCAGTATGAAACCATCGGCGGCAACGTTGCATACGTTGATGGCCACGTCGAGTGGAAGTGGGTCGATCACATTCAGGAGCGCGTCCACTCGTATTATCTGGGCAGGCCTTACGTGTGCTACTGACGCAGCCCCATGCGCCGAGTGACCACTGCCCGACTCCGCCCGCGATGCCGTTGACCTGGGCGAGATTCTCGTGAGGCTCGGCATCAGCATCGAGCAGCCGCAGGCCGATACTCAACCTTCACAACGCAAGGACGGCGGCCATCTGCATGCCCTTGGGATGCCCATCGGCACGATCATGCACACCGGAATCACGGCGACTTCGCGGACGGATTTCGGCGGGGACGAGGAGTAGATATTGGTGCGGGTCGGGGTGCGGTGGAGCGGTGCGTCACCCGGAACCGGTTCTCGAAGGGGGACGGGTAGCCATGTCTTTGCGCCAGCTTTATCAGTTCAACCGTACGCGCCGGTGGGCAGGAATCCGAGCAACCGTTTGAGGCGTGGGCCGGCGTCACGATAGACGTGCTCGGGCATGACGTAGTTCATGAACGGGTAATACTTGTGCCCGA
>CAUYYV010000386.1:0-2944 GCA_963577075.1 Phycisphaerae bacterium | reverse complement strand
AACCTTCTATGCGCACGGCGAAGACGCCGCAGCGATGTTCCGTGCTTCTTGGGCCATACCATTGTAGTCCGGGCATCCGGTCAGCCTGCGATAACTGCTCAACCATCGCCTGGATCAG
This sequence comes from Phycisphaerae bacterium, assembly GCA_963577075.1. Classification (GTDB taxonomy): domain Bacteria; phylum Planctomycetota; class Phycisphaerae; order Phycisphaerales; family Phycisphaeraceae; genus CAUYYV01. Next base: position 2,826 of record CAUYYV010000386.1, on the reverse strand, counting down.
TTTTTGCTCGTGCTGCCATAACTGTTCGACGCCGCGATCGAGGATCCACCCGACAGCTGCGCCGAGCCCGGCGATACCGATGGCGTTATGGCTTCCGACCTCGAAGCGATCCGGCATGAAGCACGGCTGCGTATCGCGTTCGCTGCTCGACCCGGTGCCGCCCTCGCGAATCGTGATCATTCGTTTCTCGACTCCGGGGCGTATGTAAAGCCCCCCGGTGCCGAGAGGCCCGAGCAACCCCTTGTGGCCCGGAAATGCCAGCAGGTCAATGCAATCTGCCTGCACGTCGATCGGTGTGTGCCCAAGCGTTTGGGCCGCGTCCACGAGAAACGGCACGTCGTACCCGCGGGCGATGCGTCCGATATCGCCGATCGGCTGGAGCGTGCCGGTGACGTTTGAGCCGTGAACCACGGCGATCAGGGCTGTGTTCGGTCGAATTGCCTTGCCGATGTCGTTCGGGTCCACGAGCCCGCTGGTCGAATCACACGCGATGCGTGTTTGCTCTATATTTCCCCGTGATACCAGTTCGTTGTAAGGGCGCAGCACGGAATTGTGGTCTAACCGGGTGGTGATTACGTGCGGCAACGCGTTACCCCCGGCGGTGCTAACGAGTCCGCGGATGGCTAAATTCAACGCGTCGGTCGTGTTGAGCGTGAAGACGATCTGCTCGGGTTTGTCCGGATCACCATTGATCAGGGTGTTGATGCGTCGCCGGCATTCGAGCATGAGCCCGGCGGCCTCGCGGGCCTCGGCATAGCCGCCGCGGCCGGGGCTGGCGCCGATCCGCGTGGCGTAGTCGAGCATCGCCTCGTGTACGACCGGCGGTTTCGGATAGCTCGTCGCCGCGTTATCCATATAAAGGCGCTGAAGCGCGGGCACTTTTTTGCTCCCTGAAGGCGGCAAGTCACCTTCCGACTCACCGTATTGTAGTGTCACCTTTGATCTTAATCTCGTCGTTGGCGACGGCTTATTTCGTTGACAACGGTACCCTGTCAACCTATTTTAACACGATGGCGCGCTACGGTTTCATGTTGATCATTCTTTGCTTGCTGCTGTCGGCCTGTGAGTCGAGCGGGCCCGGTTTCGCGCAGAATGATCCGGCCATCGTGGTTGACGCACCGGAAGGTACTGCCGTGGCTTATCTCAACGGCAAGCGGATCGAAATCGACGATTTGCGACCCGCACTGCTGGAGGCCCGGGGCGCGATGATTCTGGCTGAAGAGGTGCTCGACCGCCTGATCGATGCAGAGTTGGCCGAACGCGGGCTCACGCTCAGCGCGCAACAGGTCGCAGCCGAGCAGCAACTTATTCTCGATATACTGCCTGCCGACGACGTCAACGAAGCTCAACGGAAATTCGATCAGATCCGTGAACAACGTGGCATCGGTCCGTCGCGATTGACGGCGATGCTCCGACGCAGCGCGGGCCTTCGGCTGCTGGTCCGCGATGCCGTCGAGGTGACTGACGAGGATATTTTCACCGGGTACGAGCTTCTTTACGGGACCAGGTACCGGGGGCGTCTGATCACCGTCGATTCGTCCATCGACGCGTCTGACCTGGTCGAACGCGCCCGGCGAGGCGAGTCGTTCATTGACCTGGCCCTCGCGCACAGCACCGACGTGAGTAAGGCGCAGGGGGGAGTGCTGCCGCTGATCAGTCCGCTGGATACGACGTTTCCGCCCGAAATCCGCAAGGTGTTAGGTACACTTCGGACGGGTGGCGTCAGCGACCCGATCCCCCTCGAGGCCCACGGCTACGCCATTATAAAGCTCGACGAAAAAATTGAAGGCGGAACGGTCAGCTTCGACGATGTCAAAGATAACATCGCGGTGCGGCTGCGCCGGCGTCAGGAAAAACTGCGCCAGGACAAGTTGGCCCGCGAGATGGTGGCCGCCGCCAAAGTCATCGTGTTAGACCCTGCGCTAAAATCGACGTGGCAGCGCAAGCTCCGCCAGATGCACGAGGGTCGGTAACGCTCGGTCCGGACGCGACCGTCAATCGGTGTGGCCGATACGGAATTGTCATGAAGATTCATCCCGCCAACCGGATTGACCGGCTACCCCCGTATGTGCTGGGCCAGCTCAATCACCTGATTGCCGACCGCCGCCGTGAAGGCGTAGACCTGATCGACATGGGGATGGGCAATCCTTCGGATGCCCCGCCGGCTCAGGTGATCGAAAAGCTTCGTGAAGCGGTGATCGATCCGCGCAACAGCCGATATTCCCGCGCACCGGGGGTGTTCAACCTTCGCCGTGAAGTGGCGATGAAATATCGTCGCAACTGGGGCGTCGAGGTTGACCCGGATCGTGAGGTGATGGCCACCATCGGCTCGAAGGAGGGTTTTAGCCACATGTGCCTGGCGTTGCTGGGCCCCGGTGAGATCGCCGTTGTCCCGGACCCGTCATTCCAGATTCACACCGTCGGCGTCGTACTTGCCGGCGCCAGTGTCGTGAGGGTGCCATTGGGCAACGACCAGGCATTTCTCGGCCGCATCGCCTACGTGCTCGAACACCTGATGCCCCGGCCCAAGGTGGTCATCCTCAACTTTCCGCACAATCCGACAACCATGACCGTTGACGCCACGTTCTTCGACAAGGTCGTCAGGCTGGCTGACGAGTATCAGGTCATGGTCATCCACGATTTCGCCTACGGTGAGACCTGTTTCGATGGCTACAAGGCGCCGAGCTTTCTCCAGGCTGATGGTGCCAAGGACTTCGGTGTCGAGTTTACGACACTGAGCAAGCCTTACAACATGGCCGGTTGGCGTATCGGGTTTTGCGTGGGCAACGCCGACATGATCGGGGCACTGGCGCAGATTAAGGGTTA
>CAUYYV010000385.1:0-2955 GCA_963577075.1 Phycisphaerae bacterium | reverse complement strand
TGATCGCGGCGGACACTCAGGCCGTTGTCGGTGTTGACCTTGATACCGACAGCGCTTAGTTGTGAAATCGCCTCGGCTTGGCGATCACCGGCGAACTGCGTGATGGAAATGTAATCCGACCGGCCGATGTACATTGACACAAGCACGACGACCAGCCCCAGGCACAGGGTGCACACGCCGATCAGCCATCTGGCATTGGGAGGCAGGTGCTCGGCCTGGGTTCGTATCTGTCGCCATGATCGCTTGATGAATTCCACTGCTCGGCCTCCATGCCGGGGGCTGGTGATTGGCGTCAACACCGGCCACTAATCACCGATCACCCAATCACTACACTCTCATCTGCTTGATCTCGTCATACGCAGCGACCAGCTTGTTGCGCACCTGCAACAACATCTGAAACGCCAAGTCGGCCTTCTGCTTGGCGATCAGGACGGAGGCGGTGTCATCGCGCCGACCGGTGATGAGGTCCTCGACAGCCATCTCCGCGTCCTGTTGAAGCTTGTTGACCTGCTCGATGTTCTGCATGAGCAGATCTTTGAAGTTGGGCGCCGGTTGGGCGCTCGGGTCGTGGGGCTTGAGCGGCACCGACGGCGCCAACGGCGATTGGCCTAAGTTTTGGATCAGTCCGAGCGGGTCAGCCATGTTTATTCGTCCATCGAAACGCGGGACAAGCCCCGCTGCCAAACAATCTTGCACACGGTCAGACGAGCAGGCGCAGACTGGCCTGCATCATGTTCTTGGTGGCCTCGGCCATGGTGATGTTCGCCTCGTAAGCACGCGTGGCCTCCACGGCATTAACCATTTCCATCATCGGGTCGATGTTGGCATAACGAACGTATCCGTCCTTGTCGGCGAACTTGTGGCCTGGCTCGAGCGCTTTGCGAAACGGGCCCTGGTCGTACAGAACCTCTTTCACGTGCACGCCATCCGGCTTGTCAGTCGCCGGGTCGCCGGGCGCAAAGACGACAATGCGACGTCGAAAATCATCCGGGTTGCCGTTCGGATCGACGGCGGCTGAGCTGATCGCCATGTTCTGCGCAATCGCGATCATACGCTGGCGCTGGGCGACGAGTGCCGAGGTCGAGATGTCCAATACACCAAACATGAGTCAGGCTCCCGCGGCTATCACCAACCGGATCAACCGATGCGCTCGCTGATCGCGGTCCGGATGATGCCAAGTCCGTTGCGCACCAGCTCGATGCCAAGCCGATGGGCCATGGTATTCTCCGCGACGCGTTGCATAAGCCTTTCGAGGTCGCGGTTGTTCTGATCGTGGAAGAGGATGTTCTCGTGGATCGGCTGCGGCCGGGTACGGATACCGTCTTCGTGGAACTGAAGTTGAGCGGTATTCTCGATCTCAAGCGGCCCGCTCGTCGGCGACACCGACGCGCGACGCTGATCGATCGCGTCTCTCAACGCCGCCTGGAATAATCGCGGATCCAAGTCGCGTGGCTTGAAAAAGGGCGTTGACAGGCCGGCAACGTTGTCGGCCAGCACCTTCTGCCGCCGATCGGTGAACTGGACCAGCCGCTCGGCGGCTGGCAGCGCGCCGCTGTCAAACATGCCATGGATTAACGGCATCGGCTCACCTCATCAGAGCGACCATTGCACCGCTCACCGGGGACGCCGGGATTCGACGAGCAACATACGGGCCACAACGAACCTAATTCTGAACGCCCGCCCGCAGCCGGACTTACCATCGTGTCCAGCTGGTATACGCCTTGCCCCCCGCGCAGCAATTGCGCCCATCGCCCCAGCCAAGCGCAACTGTTGCGCGAAAGCCGCGGCGGCATGATCGACGCATCAAACCGTCTGCTCGACAAGATTCAATTCCTTCCATTTCTTGAGTTTAAGGCCCAACGTGCGGACGCCGATTCCCAACGCATCAGCCGTGCGCTGTCGGTTGCCGGCAAAATGATCCAAGGCGCGCACGATCTGCTCTCGCTCGGTTTCCTCCAATCGGCGGACGGATCGCTGGATGGATCGCTCAAGGTCCGGCGTGGCAATTGCCGCCTCCGGCGTGTCCTGCAACCAGGGTCGGATCACCGACGCCTTGATCACCATGCCACGCGACAGGACGCCGGCACGTTCGCAGATATTCTGCAACTCACGCACGTTGCCGTGCCACGAATAATGCTTGAGCAACTCAAGCGCCTCGGCGTCAAATCTCTTCTGCTCGGCGCCTTCACGCAGCGCAACCTGTGTCAGGAAATAGTCGGCCAGCAACGGCACGTCCTCGGCCCGGCGGCGCAGCGGCGGTAGTTGAATGGGCAGCACGTTCAGCCGGTAATAGAGGTCCTGGCGAAACGACCCGTCGGCCACGCACATTGTCAGATCGCGGTTCGTCGTCGCAATCACGCGAACGTCCACCTGCATCGTCAGGCTCGACCCGACACGCTCGAACTGCTGTTGCTGCAACACCCTCAGCAGTTTTGCCTGCAACGGCGGTTCGATCTCGCTGATCTCGTCTAGCATCAGGGTACCGCCGTCAGCCAACTCGAATCGCCCCTTGCGCAACTGGTCGGCTCCGGTGAACGCGCCCTTTTCATGGCCGAACAACTCGCTCTCAAGCAGGCTGCTGGACAGTGCCGCGCAGTTGAGACACATCATGATCCGCTCGCGACGAGGGCCGTGGGCGTGGATCGTGCGCGCGACGATCTCCTTTCCCGTGCCCGATTCTCCCTGAATCAACACGGTGCTGTGACTATGTGCCACCTGATGAATCTGCTGCGCCAGCTTGCGCATGGGCGGAGATCGACCGACCAGCACAGGATCGCCCTCATACATCTGCGCGTTGGACTTCAAGGCCGCGTTTTCCTTCAGCAGACGATGATGCTCAACCGCGCGGCGGACGGCCAGAACGAGTTGGTCACCCTCAAACGGCTTCTGAATAAAATCGAACGCACCCTGCTTCATGGCCGACACGGCGGCGGCCACCGTGCCGTAGGCGGTCAT
>CAUYYV010000384.1:0-3001 GCA_963577075.1 Phycisphaerae bacterium | reverse complement strand
GTATATATTCGAGCGTGACTTCCCTGCCCGTGCGATCAAAGTAATACCGGCCGGCGTCCACAAGTTGATCGATACTGACATAGTCGGCCCAAGGTATCAATTTACGCCGCAGTTCATCGTCCGGGGCGTGCAGGCTGATCGCCAGCGTGATGGGCAGGCCCAGATCGGCCAAGCGTCTGATCTGCGCGGGCAAACCGACCGTGCTGATCGTGATGCGTCGCCCGGAGATGCCAAAGGCCCAGTCGGCCATGAGCGTGCGCACCGCGGCCACCACGTTTTCAAGGTTTGCCAGAGGCTCGCCCATACCCATGAACACGACGTGTGAGATGCGATCGAGTCCTGGATATGACCCCGTGAGCCGCTGCAACTGCCAGACCTGCTCGACGATTTGACCGGCCGTCAGGTTGTCGTCAAGCCCGCCGATACCCGAGGCGCAGAACCGGCATCCCACGGGGCAGCCGATCTGACTCGAAATGCACGCGGTACGCCGCTTGGGCGTGGGAATCATGACGCATTCGATCTGGTTGCCCGCATCGCCGGCCACCGGCAATCGCCCGTTGGCTGATGAGAAGTCGATCAGTAGTTTCTGCACACCGTCACTCGCCGACTGATGTTCGGCCGCACGGCCGGTGAGAATTCGCAACCGCCCGGATAAAAACGCGCGATCGTGCTGCGACAGATCGGTCATCTGCCGCGGATCGGCCACCATGCGCTGGTAAACCGCGTGCAGCACCTGACGTGATCGGTAAGTCGGCATGCCCCATTGGGTCGTCAGTACATCGAGGGCGGCGGGGTCGAGGTCAAAAATGTGAGCATTGGGCGGCATCGACAGTTAGTGTAGCCTCTCGGCCACGTGACGGTTACGCCACTTTGGGCCACGCGACGATCCGCTCCGAATCTGTTACAACCTGCCACGTGAGTGACGCTCCGCCCAACCTTTGTGTCAACCTTGCCGGACTCAACTTGGCCAACCCGATGATGACCGCCTCGGGCACGTGCGGGTATGGCTTCGAATATGGCGATTTTGTCGACTTATCGAAGCTCGGGGCGTTCGTGACCAAGACGATCACGGCCGAGCCGCGCCGGGGCAACGAAGCGTATCGCATCGTCGAGACGCGGGGCGGGATGCTCAACGCAATCGGGCTGGCCAACATCGGGCTCGAGGCCTTCGTCGCCGAGAAGTTGCCGCTGTTGCGTGAGCTGCGCCGGTCGGGTCCGCGGATCATCGTGAACGTGGCTGGGCATGATGTCCGCGAGTTTGCGGAAATCGCCGAGCGGGTCGGCCGTGAAGATGGCGTGGACGCGGTCGAACTGAACGTGTCTTGCCCGAACGTCGCCGGTGGGCTGGACTTTGGCACGGATCCGGCACTGCTCGAGCCGCTGGTGCGGCAGGTGCGGTCATCGTTGCCGAAACACGTCAAGCTGATCATCAAACTCTCGCCCAACGTCGGCGACATCACGACCACTGCCCACGCCGCGATAGAGGGCGGCGCCGACATCCTGAGCATGATCAACACCTATACCGCGATGACGATTGACATCCACACCCGCCGGCCACGCCTGGCCAACGGCACCGGCGGCTTGTCGGGCCCGGCGATCCGACCGCTGGCGGTGTACCTGGTCGGCCGGGTTTACCGCGAGGCGGCGCGCGACGCAGGCGTGCCCATCATCGCGATGGGCGGCATCCAATCCTGGCAGGATGCTGCCGAGTTTCTCATCGCTGGCGCGAGCGCTTTGGCGGTGGGGACCGCGCTGTTCGTTGATCCCGCCACACCGGTAAACATTTACGACGGTTTGGCCGAGTACCTAAATGGGCAGGGCTGCGCCTCGATCAGCGAAATTGTCGGAACGTTGCAGATGCCAAACGGCTAATCAAGCTTCGGTACGTTGACCCGTTTGCGTTGTTGCCCGGGGGAGGGCGGTGATTCATTGGGCGGTATGTGCAGGATCAGCGTGGTGTAGGGCGCGATGCTCAAGCAGGGATCAGGCCCCGCCGGCTCGCAACTGTTGTGCAGCGGATCGAGCCAATCGCCTCGTCCCTTTACACTGACTCGCACCGCGGCAGACACCGGGGCAAGACCCTCGTTGCAGATAATATAGAAATGGTGCCCATTCTTGATCACGTGGCGGTAGCGCACGTCATGATGATGAGGTGTCAGCGCCAGGTCCGATGGCACGTGGCGGTCGATCGTGTCGAGCAACTTCGCCTCACGGCCGGGCGCAAAGCGGACGACCCGTCCCGCTGACTCGAGCAGCTCGATTGCCGGCTGCGCACGATTGGGCAGAGCATCGATGCCGTCGATTATCAGCAAGTCATAGTGCATGTCAGCCAGCCGGATGCCGTGCTCATCCACGTCGGCGTCTTCCCACAGGTGACGGTCCTCTAGATAGTTGAAATCGCGCTGATGCTGGAAACAGACCCTGGCCGCGCGCCAGGGCAGAAAGTTTGTCTGGCCGAGGATCGCCACGTGGCACACGTGTTGGCAGTCGGTGTTGAGACAGCTCATGCGTCGGCAGTAGTCAGCGTAGAGTTTGTACCGATCCCACCAGGGGCTGTTGGGCCCGACACAGGGCGGCCGCTCGTCTATCCTTGCGCCGCGCACGGAATAGAAAAACGCGTGCGGGCAGAGCATGTTCACGCCGCGGACAAAGCACCAGTTTGCCAGCCATTTCATCTCCTGCCAGGTCAGCTCGTGGCCGTAAACACCGCAACATTCGTTCATGTTGCGCCGTCGGCGAAAGTGTGCCATGGCCGACGACGTGCACTTGGCCTGCGTCGACTGCTTGCCCTCCAGCGCGCTGGCGGGTAGCACCTCACGCCAGACCGAATCCTGCCCCGGGATGTGCAGGTACCGTTGCGGGCCGATGTCATCACCCCAAGTCGGATGACCAGTCAGCGGCAACCCGTGGCGCTGACACCAGTGGAAGATCTGCGCGTAATAGGTCTGCTGCAGACGGTTTTCGATTGCACGCTGGTACTCGCCGCGGTAGTGCTCGGCGC
>CAUYYV010000383.1:0-3006 GCA_963577075.1 Phycisphaerae bacterium | reverse complement strand
TTTGCCGGCAACAAGTCGGGCACGGACGATCACGCATTCAACGCGTTTGGGCGGATCAATACGGGGTTGGCGTTCAACCCCGACGTGTCGAATCTGCTGATGTTGCGGATCGGAGCCTCGATGTTTCCGCTGCCCAACAGCGAGTTGATGCGACGGTTTCAGGTGGGTGTGAACGTGTTCATCTTCAACAAGCTCAATCGCAGCGCACCGATCGATGAGGCGACCAGTCACGACATGTATCTGGGATTTGAGCCTGACATATTTGCCAACTGGCAGGTGAACTCCGACGTGACCATCAGCATGCGTTATGGCGTATTCTTTCCCGGCACGGGGATCGAATCCGATCACGACTCAAGGCACTTCTTCTTCTCCGGAGTGACGATTGCGTTCTGACCGGACCGCCGATGGCGCAGCCAAGAAGGGTGGATGATGACGCACAAACGAACAACGGACCGGACACTTCGCTGCGGCGTAGTGCGATTGCTGATGTCAGGGTTGATCGTGGCCGTGTTTGGGGTTGGTTGTGGTGTTGCGACAGTTTCTGACCCGCTGACGATTGAGTACGGCGGCAACGGCCTGGACTCTCAGTTGGAGTTCTGGCATCGGCTGGCGAGTCGACCGGTGACGTGCAACGACGAAGCATTTCACGGGTTGCTGCTGTACATCGACAACGAGGACTCGACCGAGGATTATGCCGGCCGCGTCGAGGCGCTGCGGGCGCGGCACATGCTGCCCAAAGGTTTCGATCGTCCAGCAGAGGAGGCCGTGCTACGCGGCACGATCGCATACGCCATCGTCCGGATGCTCGACATCCGGGGTGGCCTGGTCATGAGCACGTTCGGCCCATCTCCGCGTTACGCCACGCGCGAGTTGCAACACATGAAGCTCTATCCGCCCAGCAGCCCTCACCAGACGTTTTCGGGTACGGAGTTTCTGGGCATTATCGGTCGCGTTGAGGATTTTCAACGCCTGGAGGATGCCAAGGCCGACCAACACGGTAAGGGCGACGAGTCGGGCCAATCACCGCCCCAGGGTTGACGACCGGTGTGCCGGGGTCGCGTTGCGCTGCTGCAACCGTGACGACCGTTTCATCGCTGCTATAATCTGACACATATGAAAGCATTACATCGGGCGACAGTTTGTTTGGTGGCTGTTGGCTTCATGATTGGCGCCGGGCTGGATGCGCCGGTGTCCGGCGATAACAATCGGCTGGTGCCCGAGCCGACGGAAAACGCCGAGAAGATCCGCAATCTAACGGTCACCATCCTGCTTGTGCAGGGAAAGGTTCAGATGCGCGAGGGCGACGATCAGCCCTGGAAGCCGGTAAAGGCAGGTATGACGCTGGACGCCAACGTCGAGATACGCACGGGTTTGCGCAGTCTTTGTCATTTTGTTATCCCGCCTAATCAGTACGTCACGCTCGATCGAATCACGAAGCTGAAGGTCATTGAAGCCATCTGGCGCAAAGACACGGGCAAATACAAGACCGATTTGGGCATGGAATATGGTCGAGTCCGTTACAAGATCGAAGCGGCCGGCTTGGAGCACGACGCGAAGATTCACACGCCGGGCAACACGCTGGCGATCCGAGGCACTGACACTTTTGTCACCAATACGCCGCCATTCAACCATGCGGTCGCCAGCTATATGGGACGAGTGCAGACCACTACAGCGGACGGCAAGACCATCACCTTCGGCGACGATCCCAAACAGCGGGGCGGGGGTTCCGAGCAGAAAACTGATTCATCCGTGCGGCCGCACAGTGAGGGTCACCGATTTGGCTGGTCCAATGCGCAACACGGTGCGGCGCAACCGGTTTACGCGAGTTATCTCACCGACGCCAGGGCCCCGACCGATGAGGACGCCCCAGGCAAGGAAGAGTTTCTCTTCAGCGTGGGGTTGGAGTTTGTCGAGGCGCTCGACGTCGGCGAGATTCCCGATGGATTGCTGCGGAAGTTCGACGATGGCGGGTACGGATTGCCGGTCGATGTGGGCGCTGCGGTCGAGCAAGAGGGCCGGCGGTGGCGTATTGTTGACCCGCAACGCGGCCTGACCTTCATCATCAAGAAAGCAGATGACAAGCTTGATGTGTACCTGCGAAAACGTCGTCAGGCATTGCAAATACTCAAGGATATTCTTGACGACGCGGCCGCGACGCTGGGCCTGCCTCGCGATCGCACGCCGCTGGTCGTGCTCAACAATCTTGGCGGACCTGCTGTGACGTCGCTGTTGAGAACGGATAACGTCTCGACGCTGTTGGCGCAAACGCCGACGGAGATGGGCTTGGGCAACGAGTCCCAGGGCGGCGGCGTGCCGGGCGCCGATATCGATACGGATCAGATCCGCGACGACACTGCCAACGACACGATCGAAGACGAGATATCAGACTTGGTGGACGTGGACATGCTCGTGTTCAACTTCACATGGCAGGGTGCCGTCGACCTCGACGGCTTCGTGACCGATCCGGGCGGGCAAACGGTGTGCGTGTTCGAGGACACCCAACCCCACTGCGTGTTCTCGACGCCGGAAGGTGGTGTGGCCAGCCCCGACGACCAGGGACCCGACGGCTCGGAGGACATTGATTTCAAGGGCAACGAACTGCTTAGTGGACCCTATGAAGTCGGTATGAAGTATTTTTCGGGACAGGAAATCGCGTCGTTCAACGTGACGGTTACGTTTAGCCCGGTGGGTGGCGAGTCGACCATCATCGACACTTTCTCGGGCGAGTTGGACACGATCGACGCGGAAGTGACCAAGGTCGTCAACGTTGACACCTCAGGCCCGTGATCCGGTGATCAGTGGTTGATCGCCCAGTCAACTCGAGTCGACAATCGTCGCATGACCCGTATTGAACGCAAGTTGCTGGTTCAGACCGTGGTGTTCGGCGCGGTGCTGACGGCGGTGGTTGTCGTGGCCGATGCGATCGGGTGGCTGGCACCGCTGGAGAGATGGGCGTACGACCAGAGAGCGCGGAAAAACCAGCGTTATACGCCGCCGCCAAGCGAC
>CAUYYV010000382.1:0-3010 GCA_963577075.1 Phycisphaerae bacterium | reverse complement strand
CAATCCCAGCGCAAACCTTGACCCGACCCGCAAGCGTCCTTCCCTGTTCGAGCCGGTGCACGGCTCAGCGCCTGACATCGCCGGCAAAGGCATCGCCAACCCCGTGGGGGCGATACAAAGCGCCGCGATGATGCTCGACTGGCTGGGCGAGCAAGAGGCCGCCGTCGCCGTCACCGCCGCAGTCGAGGCCGCCCTCGCTGCCGGCTACGCCACGCCCGACCTCGGCGGCGCGCTCACCACCACCGACATGACCGATCGCATCATCGAATGCATGTGAACGCGTGCCGATCCGATTTCCTCATTTAGCCGCGGGCCTTTGGTCCGTGCGTTTTATGATTGCAGTCCGAACAGCTTCGCCGCATTGTTCCAGAAGATGTTTTCCACATCGCTGTCGCTCAATTGCGCCGACCAGCAGGCGAACTTGAGGGACCGCAGCGTTTCCAGCCCGCTGTGTACGGGCCGGATCTGGTTGTGTTTTTCATTCCAGACAGGCGTGTGCTCGTGCAGCCAGACGAACGAATCGGCCACGCCGAGCGACCGGCCGCGGTTGCCTAGGAAGTCCGAGCCGTTCATCAGTTTATCGTGCCCGATGATGCGGATGATCGCTTCGTGCGCCACCGGCTCGCAGACAGAGCTGATCTCGAAGTAGAGATTGTCCAGCCCGGTAAGCTGGGGTAGACCCTCAAGGTTGTGTGACGGTTGAAGGCCACGTGCCGAGTGGGCCAGGATCAGCTTCATATTCGGATACGCTTGACAATAGTGCCGAATCCAGTGGATGTTGGCCGGATCGGCGACGGCGCGCGACTTGACGATGTGCAACATGATGACCCAGCCCTCTTCGTCGGCGACCTTGACCAACGGTTCGGGCAGGTAGTCGGGGATGTCGGCTTCCCATGTCGGATCGACCTTTGCCCAACTGTGATAGCACTTGAGCCCGTGCAACTTGAGCCGGCGAACTTCCTGCTTGACCCACTGCGGGTCGTCGTCGGGTGTGACAAGAAATGTGCCGCGACATTGTGGGTCTTTGGCCGTCTGCCGGGAGATCCAATCATTGGCGCGTTGCTGGATGTTGCTCTTGTCGCAAGGTCCACCGGGGGTGGGATAGGGCCAGGGGATGAACAGCGCCGACAAGGGCCGTCCATGGTACAGCACGTCAAGCATTGGCTGGTACTGGTCGTACCCGATCTGCTTGAGTGACTCGCTGTAAATGTTATCGAAATGATTGGGGTGCCAAAGGTGTACGTGCGCATCGAATACCCGATCCGGTATGAACGACGCCAGTTCACGCTCGTAAAAGTCTATATCTGCCTCTTGAATGTGTTCTGCCGTGGTTGATAGGGCCATCGGTTTAATTTTTTCCGTTATCTTCCAATGTAATGATCGTCTTGGTCACTATTTTATTGAAACCACGGCATCACGCCTGCCAGGCAGAGCAACACGATTGCGATGAATCGAAAACGCTTTTCCGAGACATGCCGAGCCATCCAGATGCCCACGAAGAAGCCGATGATCAGCCCGGGCGCGCCGCTGACCGCGTAGCCGACCGTGGTCTCGGTCAGCAGGCCGTTCCAGTAGTATAACGGCAACGAAATACCGTGCAGCATCGTAAAATAGAGCAGTAACTCGGCGCGAAAAGTTTTAGAGGGCCAACCCTGGTTGAGACCGAGCAGAATCAGCGGCGGCCCCGACATCGCCGTGGTGCCTGCCATGACGCCGCTGACCGCGCCAGCGCACAGTTGCCAAAGCCGCTCGCGCTTAAACGGATGCCGACCGATCAGCATGATGCCAATCGTCACCGCAATCGTCACCAGGCCGATGCCGCGCTTGAGCACGATTTCATTAATTTCATCATTGCGCGAGACGTTCAACAGCCATACGCCCAACAGCAGTGTCGGCAGCGCCGGCAGGAAAAACCACAGCACGCGTGACACGTTAATATCGTGTCGGTTGTGAATGACAAGGGCCACGCCAACTGGCAGCCATGCCAAGTGCAGGGCGGGTACGACGGCCACGGGTTCGAGAAACGCCACCAGCAGCGGCGCCGCCAGCAGGTTGAATCCGAACCCGGAGGCCGCCTGCACCGTTGCCGCCATGGCCAGCACCACGCCGATCAGGACATATATTTCGATGCTCTGTTGGAACAGCATTGGAAGGAAGATACCATTATCATCCGCTGCGTTCAGCCGTGGCCCGAAGGGGCGGGGTGCGTCGTCAGGAGGTTTCCTTCCGTCGCGGCTAAACGGTCAAGGAAAACTCGTGAAACTGCAGAAGAGGATCATTCGCGGCGACCACGACGGCCCGGCCCTGCTGGTCACCGGCGGCGTTCACGGCGACGAGTTCGAGCCGATGGAAACGGCGCGTCGCCTGATCCGCCAACTGGATCCTGCTTCGTTTCGCGGCAGCGTCACGATCGTGCCCGTTGTCAACGAGTCGGCGTACTGGGCGGGCACGCGGCAGGGCGTTGATGGACTTGACCTGGCACGCACCTTCCCCGGCAAACCCGACGGATCGGTCACCGAGCAGACAGCCGACGCCCTGACCCCGTTGATCCAACAGGCTGACTATTACATCGACCTGCACACGGGCGGCACCGTGCTCGACGTCATGCCGCTGGTCGGTTACTCGCTGCACCACAACGGCGACGTGCGCGCGGCGCAGCGCCGCATGGCGCGGGCGTTTAACATGACGGTCATCTGGGGCACGTCTCCCATGCTCGACGGGCGGTCCATCTCCGTTGCCCGCGACGCCGAGGTACCGGCGATTTACGCCGAGTGGCGCGGCCGGGCGAATAGCGATCCCCGCGGCGTCGAGGCGTATTTCGACGGCGTGCTAAACGTCATGGCCGAACTGGGCATGATCGAGGGCCGCCGGCCGCCCACGTCCGTCGTCAAGTACGTCGTCGAGGACAATCGCGAGAACGCCGGTTACATGCAGATCAATTATCCCGCCCCCATGGGCGGTTACTTTGAACCGGCGGTCAGCCTCGGCAGCCATGTGCGCGTCGGCGATC
>CAUYYV010000381.1:0-3010 GCA_963577075.1 Phycisphaerae bacterium | reverse complement strand
CGGCCCCGGGCGTCACGGGCGACGACTTGTTGTGCAGGTGGCGTGGGCATAGTCATTGGTCCATCGTAGCGCGGATCATGGTCAGGATCACGCCCCTGATCGACTCGGGCAGCGTGGGCCAAGCGTCGATGACGGCGGCCAAATCGAGGTCGATTCGCGTGCTACTGCTGGGGCTACTGCTGGTGTTCGGATTCGAGTCGTCGCAAGTGTTTGCGTTTTCAGCGTTAATGGAATGCAGCACCGGACTGTCGATCCGGAGGTTGCGGGTTCGATCCCCGTCGCCCTCGTTCTCACATCTCTTCGTACCGGGTCGCACTTTGTCGTGTGAGTCCGCACCATACAAAGGCTTACCTTCACACACCTCATCGTAGGAGAAGGGCTTCGCGGTCGCGCCAAGCGGGAAGTTGATTATGCAGATGGTCTCAGTGGCGTGGTCAAAACCGATGTTTGCGAAATTGTACGCTTCGTTGAGGGCCAACTGCAAGAACCCGGGATCGCCCGTCATCACCACTCGAATACCTTGCGCCGGTGGGTGATCGTTCCCGGTTCAGTGGTAATGGGTACATGTCTCCTCTGCACCCGTCAATCGGGGCGCGACGACGCGTGCAGGTGTTCGGTCAGCCATTGGAACGCATCTTCCTGCATCGGGAGGTCAAACTTGTGCGGCCCGGGATAGAAGTGGCCGGCATAGTTCTTCGGACTGCCCGTGGCGCGATACTGGCTGGCGATGCGTTGATGCGCCGCCCGCATACCCGCCATCGTGAATAACTTGTCCTGACAGTTGTTCTGGACCATGAGCGGCGAAGGGGCCCGGCAGGCAGCGATGTCCGACCAGTCGCCCACGCTCGGCCAGTCCTGCAGCGTGATGTAAGACGTCGGATGGTGTACCAGGTTGTGATCGAGCAGGCTTTCGTAGGTGAACATGGCGCCCACGACCACCGCGCAGCCGATGGCGTCGCATCCACCTTGCAACAGGACCGCTCGACATCCGCCGCCCGACAGGCCCACGCAACCGATCTTTCCCGGTTGCACGTCCCGGCGGCTCGACAGATAAGCGGCGGCCACCCGGTCCTCGTAGTGAATGACTTGGGCCGTGGACGTCCCCAGCAACCGGCAATACCGTCCCACCAAAGAATCGTGATGCCCGGCGATGCTGTTGTACACATGAATCAGCATCGGTTTGTCGGGGGCGGCGCTGCGTTCGCACTGACTACGGCCCGCAGCGCGGAAACGCTGTGGAATATCGCGAAGGGCAAACTTACGGCTGCCCCAAAGGAACACGTCGTAGGCCAGCACGGCAAATCCGCGACGGGCCAGCGCGATTGCAAAGGGGCGACCGCCGTAACTTTTCGCGTGGGCCTGCCGCGCCACCGGGTGTGGGCGGCCCGGTCCCTCGGCGATCTTCTCCTTGCCGAAGTACTTGCCTCCGCCGGCATCGTGCAGCGCCAGCACGCCCGGAAGCCTGCCCTTTGCCCCGGCCGGTCGTAGCAGCCACGCCTCGGTGCGCGGGCCGTAGCCCACTGACCAGGTGATAAGTTCGCCGGCGATACCGCCCCTCTCCCAGCGTTTTATGATCTTGATCTCGCGCGGCTGCGGCGGCGCCGGTTCAAATGCCAACGCGCGCCGCAGGCGGTTTCGGGTCGCCCGCCCCGCCTCGGCAAGCGGAAACAGCTTTTTCGATCTGTTCGCGGCGGCGACCAGGTCACTGAAGCCGCCGAGGTGTTGATAGGTTTTAGCCATGGGCAGGGGACCCCGTCAGAATAAAGGTAGCAAAACGACGTTGACAATACGGACCGTCGCGGCAGGGTATCACCCATAGGAAATGGTCATATCCTCGATGTAGCCACGCTTGTTCCACCACAGCCTCGTAAAACTCCCGATTTTCGCGCCGGCCCCGGCGCCATTCCTGCCAAGGTGCACGTGGCGGTTGCCCATGGCTTCGAAGAGCGGGATTGCGCGAACGTACGCCTGTTCGTCACCGCCAACCATGAAATACAGTTCTCCCCGCCTGGCGTCCACGCTGTCGCTCATGACTGGGGCGTCTAGGTAGTCGATCTGTTCAGCCGCAAGCGCTGCCGAAATATCTTGAGACGTAAACGGGTGAATGGTCGTGGAATCGATGACCAGCAACCCGGGGTGGCCTGCAGCCAGTACCCCGTCGGGACCGAGAATCACTTCACGAACCTCCCGATCCCATTTCACCATGACTACGATCGCTTCGCTTGTTGCGATGAGATCCTGAATCGAGTTGGCAACGACGGCGCCGGCATCGGCAGCCGGCTGGCACTTGGATCGCGTCCGGTTGAATACCGTGACCTCGTATTCCGCTTTGAGTAGGTTCAGTGCCATAGGAGATCCCATGGCACCTTGGCCGATGACGCCCACCTTTGTCATGTACTGGTCCTCCCGCGGAGTACGCTCCAAAGTTTCGAATGACAACGCTTATCAGGTTGCCGCGTAAGATTCTTTACTATGGGATTCCCCAGATGACCCCTGGCCAGAAACCATCTCCGGTCTTCCAATCTGATGATACAGCCACCTGTTTCCCCCACAAGACCTTTCTGCCGTCATGCGGCTGGCGAAGATTTCACACCATGTCGTTCTGGTTGGTTAATTGCATGCCCAAGTCAAGGTCAAGGGCGGCAGTACGCTGCCACATCTGGTGGATACCGTATCATACCGGCCCCTACCCCAGTCCATGCGGAATCAAATTGATCATCCGTTCTCCAGAGGGCGGGACTGAAGACCTTGACGTTTAGCATGGATCGATGCCTAACAATTAAAAACCCCGGCCGTGAAGCCGGGGTTTTCGGGGTTTCCTTGGATCGCAGCCAACACATTGACCTGGTTTCTCGCCAGCAGACGAAATCCCGGATCAGTGACGGTACTTCCCCTTCAGGCCCGCGCCTGCCACTGAGGAGTAAAGGTGCGTGAACCGGCCCGCGGCCCGAGCGATGCTGTCGGTTCGGCCCTTGGTGATCATTCGAAAATACACGCGCTCGGTGGCGCC
>CAUYYV010000380.1:0-3028 GCA_963577075.1 Phycisphaerae bacterium | reverse complement strand
TGGAAAAAGTGGCGGCGGGGCGGGGCGGGATGATCAGCCTCACGCCCGGCCGGACCAGGTTGTTGGCCCCAATCCTGCCGGGGTTGGCCTTCCTGATCAGGTCACAGAGGTCACCGTTGCCGTATTCGTCGTCTGCTATCTTCCACAGCGAGTCACCTGCGCGAACCGTGCGATATTTGCGGCTCACCCCGGTGGCGGAAGTGACACCGGCAGGCACGGTCTCACTCCGATTCGAATCAGCATTCAGCACAACGGTTCGATCCATCCGGGTTTGATCGCCGGTCAACCCGGTGCCCGACGTATCATTGACTGCCATCGCTTTCTCCACGCGGCTTGCCTGCGTATCGCCTAACGGCGTGGTCGCGTCGACTCGCTGCACCGGCACCATGTCCCATGGCCGGTGCTGCTCGACGATCACGTCATCAACCGTGCCCCGCGGCGGCGTGATCTCGGGTATCGGGTTGAGTACAGGGACCACCTGTTCGCTCATGGATTGAACGGTCAAGGTATCGGTCAGGATGATCCCGACGAGCAGAATCACACCCAGTCCTACGAGCAGGCCTACTTTGGTTTCGCGTGTCATGTGCCAGCCATCCGTGCCGGTGGTAAAGCGTCATCCGTGACGGTGACGCAGGATCATGTTGAATCAGGGGTCACTGATGCGTTCCATCGAATTGCCCGAAGCTTCGCCGAGCGGCTGCGTGGGTTGTTGCGTTGCTCGTGTTCGTCGGCGGTCACAACTCGTTTCGTCAGTCGCTGGGCCAGACCCTCGCGGTGCCAGCGAGCAAAGGCCTGCTTGACCTGCCGATCCTCAAGAGAGTGGAAACTGATGATTGCCGCCCTGCCGCCCGGTTTAAGTAGTCTCGGCATCGCGTCGAGCAACTGCCTCAACGCTTCCAACTCGCCGTTGACCGCGATGCGAAGCGCCATGAAAGTGCGCGTCGCGGGATCGATCCGCACGCCTCGACTCCGCCGGCCACGCCCAGCCGGCTTACGACCCGTGTAGCACGCTTGCCGCACGATCTCGGCCAACTCCCGTGTCATTTTGATCGGTGATTGACGCCGTGCCTCCGCAATCTTTCTCGCGATTTTTCGGCTGTGGCGCTCCTCTCCGTATGTGAAGATCAGATCGGCCATTTCCTGCTCGCTTAGTTCGTTGACCAGGTCGGCCGCGCACCGTGCCGTCGCCGGGTCGTAACGCATGTCGAGCGGACCGTCATTAGCAAACGACAGGCCACGCGACGGATCATTCATCTGGCAGGAAGCGAACCCCAGATCGGCAAGCAGCAGGTCCACCCGGTCGATTCCCAGCCCGCCCAGCACGCGGCCGGCGGCGGCAAAGTTGCTGTGGACGATCTGAACCGCTGCGCCCCTGCCGGCCAGGCGGTCGCGGCAGAACCCGACGTTGGCCGGATCGGCGTCGAACCCCAAGTAGCGACCGCCGGGCGAAAGCTTCGCCAGGATCAGCGATGCGTGCCCACCGCGACCGATCGTACAATCGAGACACACCTCGCCTGGCCGAGGGGCCAGCAACTCCAGCACGGCCGCGGTAAGCACCGGTACGTGACCGGCATTGGAATCAGGCGTGTCTTGCATTGGTCAATCACTCACCAGGCGAACAACGAGGCAGGCCAACCGCTAAACGACGGTTGCGTTACAATGCCAGCGATGCAGGGATACCACGGCACAACGATATTATCGGTCAGACGCGGTGACCAGGTCGCCATCGGCGGCGATGGGCAGGTGACGATGGAAGCGGTCATCGCCAAGTCCGACTCGGTCAAGGTACGCAAACTCGACGAGTTCGGCCAAGACAAGGCGGGCGTGCTCGTCGGGTTCGCCGGCTCGGTCGCCGATGCGTTTGCCCTGCTCGAGCGGTTCGAGGCCAAGCTGCGTGACTCACCGTCGAACGTGAAGCGAGGCGCGATTGAACTGGCCAAACAGTGGCGTACCGACCGAATGCTCCGCCGGCTTGAGAGCCTGCTGATCGTTGCCGACCGCGCGTGCAGCCTGATCGTCTCGGGCTCGGGCGAGGTGATCGAGCCGAGCGACGGAATATGCGGCATTGGCTCGGGCGGCGCTTATGCCGTCGCCGCCGCCCGCGCCCTGTTACAACAGACGGACCTGGGGGCGACCCAGATCGTCGAACAGGCCATGAACATTGCCGGCGAGTTGTGCATCTACACCAACACGCAAGTCGCCATCGAGACGCTGTGACGGCCTCGCTCGCTTGATCCTGATCGCCATTGACCTACACTGGCCAAGCAGGTCGGTCCACTACGCAACGCATGCCCGTGTGGCGGAATTGGCAGACGCGCCGTCTTCAGGTGGCGGTGCCCGCAAGGGCGTACAGGTTCGAGTCCTGTCACGGGCATTGCTGTCTTTTCGCAGCGTTCCGCAACCCGTGGAGCATTCTCGCAAGCTTCCGCAAAATCAGTGGGTTGTGACGATGTCGCCGAAACAAGCTGCGACTCATTGCGGGTCGTTGCGCGGGTAACTCATGTTTGATTTTGTATGAAGCCCGGCGGTGGTTTTCATGGCGATGGAAGTGACCGCCGCTATAATGACCGCGGAGTAAGAGATGAGGAAGACCTTTCTGATCAGTATTGTTTCTAGTTGCCTGACGCTGTTCATGGGCGTGTCGGTGCAAGGGTCGTACACCTACACCACCATCGATGTGCCGGGGGCCAACAATACCTGGGCTTGGGGTATCGACGGCAGCAATATCGTCGGGGAGTACACCTCCGGCGGCGCGAACATCTCTCACGGCTTCAGTTATAACGGATCCACCTACACCACCCGCGATGTGCCAGGGGCAATCGCTAGCTACGCCCACGGTATCGACGGCGGCAATATCGTCGGGGAGTACGCCGACGGCGGCGGCTCTCACGGCTTCAGTTATAACGGATCCGCCTACACCACATTCGATGTGCCCGGAACCAACTCCACCTACGCCTGGGATATCGACGGCGGCAATATCGTTGGGCCCTACTACGATGCCATCGGCTATCACGGCTTCAGTTATAAC
>CAUYYV010000379.1:0-3028 GCA_963577075.1 Phycisphaerae bacterium | reverse complement strand
TCGCACCCGATGGCAGGCAGCGAAAAGGCCGGGCCCGAAGCCGCCACCGCAACGCTCTACGCCGGCAAGCCGTGCATCATCACGCCGCAGGGCGACACCGATGCCGACGCCCTGCAGCGTGTACGGTCAATCTGGCGGCTTCTGAAGATGCACATCATTGAGATGTCACCCGACGAGCACGACCGCAAGGTGGCGTGCATCAGCCACCTGCCGCACGCGGTGGCATGCCTGTTGGTCAAACTGGCCCAACAGGACGATGCGCTCGGCCTGGCCTCGACCGGGTTCGGCGACACGACACGCGTCGCCGCCGGTGATCCGAAGCTGTGGACGGACATCTTCACGACCAATCGCCACCACATGATCGAGGCGCTCGACGCGCTGTCGGTGCGGGTGGCCGAGCTTCGCCGATGGCTTAACGACGGCGATGAGGATCAACTGCTGGCCATGCTCGGTGAGTGCAAAGACATCCGAGACGCCTGGACGGCGGACGAACGGAGCCTGTAATGCGATACGAATTAGGATTCATCGGCGCGGGCAACATGGCCGAGGCGATCGCCCGTGCCGCAATTGACAAGGACATTGTGGCGACAAACCAGATGATTGTGGCCGATCCGGCCGAGCCACGCCGCGGCGTATTTGCCGCGATGGGTGTGGCCGTCACCACGGACAACGCGGCGGTCGTGGCGCAATCGCAACAGGTATTGCTGGCCATCAAGCCGCAGACGTTACCCGACATCGGCCGTCACCTTGCGGCCGTTGATGCGCCATCCCAGATCATCAACTCGATCATGGCGGGCATCGCGACCCAGAAGATCGAGGATGTGATTGGCAAACCGGCGAGGATCGTACGGATCATGCCCAACACACCGCTGATGGTAGGCGTGGGTATGGCGGGCGTGGCCCGCAGCCTCCACGCCCAGCCGGGTGATGAGGAACTGGCGATGAGACTTTTCGGCGCGGCGGGGGAGGCGATTTTCGTAGAAGAGGCTGCCCTAGACGCCATCACCGCCGTCGCTGGCTCCGGGCCGGCATATGTTTTCTACCTCGCTGAAGCAATGCAGCAGGCCGCAACCGAGCTGGGGCTGTCAGCACACGCCGCCCTGCTGGTCGAGCAGACGATTCTCGGCGCCGCGATGCTGCTCAAACAGTCCCACGATCCACCCGCTGAGCTACGCCGCAAGGTCACCAGTCCGGGCGGCACGACCGAGGCGGCCATCAAGCACCTCGACGGCAACTCCACCACAGCCGTATTCGTCAACGCCATCAAGGCCGCCGAGAAGCGGAGCAATGAGTTGGGTTCGTGACAAGTCGATACTACACGGAATAATTTCGTAAGGCTGCAACATCATGAGTATTGCCACCCGTTCGACATCCGTTCAACTCACCCTCCTCGCCAATCGATTATCGATAGGCATTTATTTCGTTATCGCCGGCCACGGAAAAATCTTTAAAACGGGCATCGACGCCTGGATGAAATCCTATGGCGAATTGACACCGCCTTGGTTGCCCATGTGGTTTGCCGCACCATACGGTTACACGCTGCCGTTTGTTGAGATGCTTGTGGGATTAGCGTTGATGCTGGGCCTATATGGTCGTACGATGGCCTTGATCATGGCGATGATGATTGCCAGCTTCATAATGGGGAAGACCGGAATTTCACACGAGCAACTCCCCTTCGAACCGAATGTTATTCTTCTGACACTTCTGCTGTTGTTGGCCGTGACGGGCCCAGGACGCATCAGCATGGACACAACGTGGCGCAGAAAGCGATGACGTATCCTACGCTTCGAGATTTTGTCGCCGCGCTCGATGCCGCGGGCGAGCTAAACCGCGTCACCGCGCAGGTTTCGCCAATCCTCGAAATCAGCGAGATTGCTGACCGCGTCAGCAAATCGCCGGCGGCGCACGAGAGCGAGCACGCCAAGGCTTTCGATCCCAAGCACGCACATCTCGGCGGCAAGGCGTTGCTGTTTGAGAACGTTGAAGGCTCGGCTATGCCGGTGCTGATCAATGCGTTTGGCAGCTATCGCCGCATGGAGATGGCGGTCGGATGCACGACGGGCGGGTTCGCGGCATTGGCCGATCGGATCGAGAAGTTGGCGAGTCCGCAACCGCCGACCGGACTGATCGAGAAATTAAAGAAGATCCCCGAGTTGGCAAAGATCGCCTCGTATGCGCCCAAGGTGGTACGCAGCGGGATCTGCCAAGAGGTGATCAAGACGGGCGACGAGGTCGACCTCTTCGAATTACCCATGATCAAGTGCTGGCCCGATGACGGCGACCCCCGGAAGGTTGGTCAACCGGTTGAACCGCCGGGCAGTGGAGATGGCCGATACATCACCTTTTCCGGCATGTACACGATCCACCCGGATGACGCTGACAAAACCGGTGACGAACCACGCACATCGCGCAATGTCGGCATGTACCGAGCCCAGTTGATCGACCGAACCCGCACGGCCATGCACTGGCACATCCATCACGACGGCGCCGCTCACTGGCGGGCATGGAAGCAGCGGTTCGGCGGCAACAGGCCAATGCCGTTGGCCATCGTGCTCGGCGGCGAAAGCGTGCTGCCTTACGCCGCCACCGCACCGATGCCGCCGGGTATCAGTGAACTGCTGCTAGCCGGCATGCTCAACGACGGAGGCATCCCGCTGGTCAAATGCAACTCGATCGACATGCACGTGCCCGCCAACGCCGAGATCGTCATCGAAGGCCACGTCTCGACTCAGGCTGGTGATATCGGATATGACCCGCGCAAGGCTCAAGCCCCCAGTCTCAATCCTGAACACGAAGTGTTCGAGGGGCCCTTCGGCGATCACACCGGCTTTTATTCCCTGCCCGACCGCTATCCCATTTTCACCGTCACCGCGATCACGCATCGGCGCGACCCGATCTATCCGACCACGATCGTCGGCTACCCGCCGCAGGAGGATTACTACCTTGGCAAGGCGACTGAGCGTATCTTCCTGCCACTGCTGCGAATGATGATCGCCGACATTATTGACTACGACCTGCCGATGTTCGG
>CAUYYV010000378.1:0-3045 GCA_963577075.1 Phycisphaerae bacterium | reverse complement strand
TGAAACCAACCCGTTCGGCGAACTCAACAACGTTGCCGAGGTGCGCGCTGCTGCTGTCACGCAATAGCGAAAGCTGAGTGCCGCGCCAGCATGACACGGTGAAAATCGAGAATCGGCAGGGCGAGATCCGGTCCCATCAAACAGCGTGAATCGGACATGGACGGGAAACACACGGACAAGACGCTCGACGCGTTGGCGGATTTGTTCCTGACCGGCACGGCCGATCCGCCAACGACGGGCAACGCCGAGGCGGAACGGCGTACCCGCCCTGTGCGCAGCGATCCGCACGCCATATCGGATGCCGTGGCCCAACTTGACGGACCGAGTCCAATTCGCCTGACGCCCAAGCCGGCAGCGGGCCATCTACGGCGACGAGCCAGCGACCACATGGATCGAGCGCACCAGGCCGTGGAGGACGTCATCGGCCAGGATGTGCAGCAGACCGCCACACCCGCCTCCGGACGCGGCGCCGCACTGAACCTGGTTGAAGCGGTTTTTACAGCCAACCTGCCCGGCTTCGGGGCGCCGTGGCTGACCCAGTACGCCCACCAGTTGGCCCAACGCCACGGGCCCGTCGCCATCCTGCACGTTGATGAAGACCAGATCGACCTGGAGTTGGTCAGCACGATCGATGACACCTCGCTGCCGGACAACACGCCGCACCGCCCCGGACGCGGCGCCCAGGCACACGGCGATGAGTTCCTCGATCATGCGTACCGTCTGTCACAACTGAAGCCGCAGCCGGTTGGAACCTGGCTGATTCACCCAGTCACCTCCTGTACGCCAAGCATCAAGGCGCTGGCGCGGCAGTTGCCTCGTTGGACCATTCTTTGCGGCGATGATGAAGCCGCGGCTGTCAGCGTGTTGAGCCTGGTGAACGATTTGGCGGACGACGATGCACGGATTAATCAGCGGCAAGTCGGGGTGATGGTGATGGGCAGCGACCAGGCAGAAGCGAGCGCGGCCCAGCGCAGGCTTAACATGATGGCCGCGGAAACGCTTGACATCGAGATCGGGTTGGTCGGAGCGCTTCGACAGATGGCACCCGTTACGCAGCGGTTTCTTGGCAGCTTCGCCGGCGTCGATAAATTGTGGCCCAGCGTGCGCGCGTTCATCGAGACGATGCGTGGCGAGTTGATGCCCCCCGAAGGCACATCCAGCTGGGAAACGCCGGCGACCGAAGAACCCACCGATGATGGCCCGCTGCCCGACACGGCAGCGCTACTGCACCAGGAGCAACAGGCTGACCCGACAATACAACCGATCGCGGATGTCGCACCGCCGGCGCCAAGCCCGGCTGATGGGCCCGACCTGGTTCGGTACCTCACCGGAACCGTGCCCTTGGCAGCTCGCTGCCCCGCCATGCCTGAGCACCAACTGGGGCTTGACGAGTCGGGGCGGTTGCACCTTCTGGGCCGCTGCGATTCGGGTGACGGCGACGAGCTTGCCGCGTTACGCGCCGCCGTGATGGACCTGATGCAGACCGGCGTCTGGGTCCGGCAGCACATCGAACTGCTGCAATTGACCCAGCGGCAGTGCCGGTTTGACGCCAACGCCCCGCCCGTGCTTCACCTGTTCACCAACTGCGCCAAACCAGCGGCAACCCTGGCCGGCGGTGGTACGCCGCTGGTCAAGCTGCACCTCTTGCAATACATCGAACTCGGCGACAACCACACCTGGTTCTGCACCGAGTTGAATTGATCCTGTCTCGGGCCCTCGCCTCGGCGGACAACACCGGGCAAAAGCTGTCTTCAATCATGATCGAATCCTGCCAAAATGGCGGTTGCAGGCCGGGGTGCATAATCGTAAGATGTTGTTTATCATTAACTTATAATTATAATCCGTGGCCCGTGGTTTGCGGAGTGACTGTTGCATGGCCGTGAAATTCCAAGATTATTACGTGGTGCTTGGCGTCAGGCGTGACACCGAGCAGGATCAGATCAAGCGTGCCTACCACAAGTTGGCGCGCCAGTATCACCCTGACATCAACAAAGACGACCCGAAGGCACCGGAAAAGTTTCGCCAGATCGGCGAGGCATACGAGGTTCTCAAGGACCCGCAGAAACGCGCGCAATACGATGAATTGGGCGCCAACTGGAAAGCCGGCCAGGAGTTTCATCCGCCGTCCGGGTGGGACGACCTGAAATTCGAGTTTCGGTCCGCCGGCAACGACGCGCGGGCCGGCGGCTTCAGTTTCAGCCCTGGTGGGTTCAGCGATTTCTTCGAGACGTTGTTCGGCAAGCGATCGGCTGATGCGGGCCGGCGCCAACACGGCGGATTTGAGTTTCCCGGTGCTGCTGCCGGTGCCCAGCGTGCCGCGGGCCAGAACCTCGAGAGCCAAATCACCGTGACGTTGCAAGAGGCTTTGCACGGCTCAGTGAGGCAGATTCGTCTCGCCCAGCCGGGCCAGACCTCTGCCGACAAACCGATCGACGTCAGGATTCCGCCCGGCGTCACGGACGGCTCGAAGCTTCGGCTCAAGGGACAGGGTGCGATGGGCGGCGACTTGCTGCTGGCCGTGCGAATCGCGCCGGACCCGCGGTTCAAGGTCAACGGCCACGACCTGACCACCGAACTCCGCGTCGCGCCGTGGGAAGCGGCTTTGGGCACCAAGCTGTCGGTCGACACGCTTGACGGATCGGTCACGCTGACCATCCCGCCCGGTGCAGGCGCAGGCACCCAGCTGCGCCTGCGCGAACAGGGTTTGCACAAACGCAAGAGCGGCCGCGGTGATCTGTTCGTGCGAATCGTAGTTGTCGTGCCCAAGGACATGACCGACGAGGAAAAGAAGCTGTTCGAGAAACTGAAGGAGACATCAAAGTTCGACCCGCGAAACGGCTGACCCCGTTGAGCGACGGCCCTTGCGCCGTGCTTCCAAGCCGGGACGATTACATCGAGGTGCCACCATGGATAGCAACAAACTGACACTCAAAGTTCAGGAAGCGCTGCACGATGCGCAGACTGCCGCCGTGCAGCGTGGCCACCAGCAGATCGACGGCGAGCACCTGCTCTGGGCGCTGTGCCAACAGCAGGACGGCCTGATCC
>CAUYYV010000377.1:0-3103 GCA_963577075.1 Phycisphaerae bacterium | reverse complement strand
CAGCGCCATCCTGCACGTTTCGAAGATTCTGCCGCGCACCCGGATCGACGACGCCCAATGGGCCGCCGCGGTCGATCTGGTTTACGATCGCCATCCGTCGCAACCGGTCACGCTGCGGGACGGCGCGGAAACCACCGACCCATTGCATATTTTCGTGGACTTGTTTGACGATGATCAGGCATCCGCAAAGCCGCAGGCGGCGCTTGAACTGCTGCCGCTCGAGCAGCGGATGCAGAGGCACATCATCGACGGCGAGAAACGCAACCTGATCGATACGCTCAACGAATCGCTGAAGCAATACTCGCCATTGGACATCATCAACGATCACCTGCTCGACGGTATGAAAGTGGTCGGCGATCTGTTCGGGTCGGGACAGATGCAGCTTCCGTTTGTGCTGCAGTCGGCCGAAGTGATGAAGATGGCTGTCAAGCACCTCGAGCAGTTCATGGACAAGGCCCAGGTCCAGACCAAGGGATCGATCGTGCTTGCTACCGTCAAGGGCGACGTGCACGACATCGGCAAGAACCTTGTCGACATCATTCTGACCAACAACGGCTACATGGTTCATAATCTCGGCATCAAGCAGCCGATCGGCGCGATCATCGACCAGTGGCAACAGTGTGAAGCCGACGCAATCGGTCTGTCCGGCTTGCTGGTCAAGAGTGTGGCGGTGATGAGGGACAATCTCGTTGAACTCAACGAGCGTGGCATCAACGCGCCCGTGATTCTGGGCGGCGCGGCATTGTCGCGGCATTACTGCGAGAGCGAGTTGCGAGACACCTATCACGGCAGCGTGTACTACGGCAAGGACGCATTCGAGGGCTTGCGCATCATGGAGGTTCTAACGGTGGACGGCGGCGGTCAGCTCGACGATGAGATCGCCCAGCGTCGCGACAAGCGTGCGGCGGTCGAGGCCCGCGTCGAGGCGGCGGTCGAGGCCCGCGTCGAGGCGGCGGCCGAGCGTGGCGGCGACACGGCGGTCGCGGTGTTGGCGCGAAGTCAAGTCGCCACCGATGTGCAGGTCCCCACGGCCCCGTTTATGGCAGACCGTGTTGTCGCGGACATCGACCTCGAGCAGGTGTACGCCTACCTTAATCTCACCGCTCTGTTCCGCGGGCAATGGCAGTTTCGCAAGGGAAGCCTAAGCGACCAGCAGTATCAGGCTCAGCTCGAAGACACCGCCATGCCCGTTCTCGAGCGGCTAAAAGGGCAGTGTCGTGACGAAGGCATTCTCCGGCCTGGCGTTGTCTACGGATACTTCCCCTGCAACAGCGATGGCGATGACCTGATCATCTTCGACCCTGCCGACCCGCACCGCAGGATCGAACGATTCACCTTTCCCCGCCAGCCGTCGCGAAAAAGATTATGCATCAGCGACTATTTTCGATCACTCGAAACGGGCCAGCAGGACGTGATCGGCTTGGCCTGCGTCACCGTCGGCCAGGAAGTGTCGCGGCGAGCGAAGAAGCTGTTCGATCAGAACAACTACGCTGATTACCTCTACCTGCACGGGTTCGGCGTTGAGTGCGCCGAGGCACTGGCGGAATTGTGGCACAAGCGCATGCGCCAGGAGTTGGGTATCGCCGGCGATGACAAGCCCACCGTCCGTCAACTGTTCGCCCATGGTTACCGCGGCAGCCGGTACAGCTTCGGCTATCCGGCCTGCCCGGACATGGCCGACCAGCAGAAGTTGTTTCGATTGCTGAGCCCACAGCGCATAGGCTGCACGTTGACCGAGAACTTCCAGATCGACCCCGAGCAGTCGACCAGCGCCATCATCGCCCACCACCCCGAAGCAAAGTATTTCAATATCTGAGCAGGTGGGATCACATCGCCTGTCTTGAGCCGTCTTTACGAACGGATTGCTGCGTGTCCAGTTAAGGCTAGGATACTCGGTGGCAATTTAGCGACATGTTATGGAATGTTGTATCCGTGGCCACTTGTTTGAGTTGGGGTAACCGGGATATGACTCATCAATTTTCTTGTCTGAATCGGTTCAATCGTACACGGGCGTTTACCCTGATCGAGATGCTTGTGGTCATTACGATTATCTCGCTGATGATTGCGATTCTGTTGCCGGCGATCAAGCGTGCCAAGGAGGAGGCCCGCCGCATCCAGTGCGCTGCGCAGGAAAAGCAGGTGCTGATGGCGTTGCTGTCCTACCGTGACAACAACAACGGCTGGTTTCCCGAGGGCCAGGCCGGCACACCCACGGTGATCGGTGGAGCCAGGCAGATTCTCGAGATGCTGGGCGGTTGGTACCAAGGCATGGACGAGAATGACGGACCCCTCAAGCTGCTTGAATGCCCGAGTCGAACCAGCACGTTTTTTCCAGGCAATGGCAATCGGGTGATTTATTTCCAAAACAGTGCATACGGCGCGTATGCGCACAGCCTCCATTCGACGTACATGTATTTCGGTGGTATTGGCAGTCTGCGCGATGGCGCCGGCAATCCGCGAACCGGGGGAGGGTACGCGTGGATGGGATGGTATGTTTATGGTGGGGCGGCATTCGCCACCTATGACGATCCATACGATTTCGGCCCCGTACCGAGTGACTCGTTGCGCTTACGGCACAGTTCGGTGGGCATTTATGAGGATCGAATGTGGCGCGATGGGACGTATCTATACGCGCCGGACAACTGGAGTGATTGTTGCAGCGTGATCGACAACAACCACAAAGACAAGCAAGGCGATCCGCACGGGGGCAACGTGGCGTTTGTCGATGGTCATGCCGAGTGGCGAAACAACAACATTACGGTTGAACGCGTCCACTCGTATAGCCTGTACCGGCCGATGATTCTTTACTGATCCAGGTGGGTGGCCGGCTTCAATCATGCTGCCAATTCATCTGATTCGATCGTGGGTACGCGTTGGCACGCACGGACAGCCTTGAATCCGACCGGGGACACAGTCGCCACGCCTTGCCGAGGTTGTTGTGGCGACTATGCTCTGCTCGATGCAACAGCGACAGCAGGTCAAAGCGGTCATCGGGGTGACCGGCGGGATCGGGTCCGGTAAGACCCTTGTCGCCGGCCAACTGGCGGAATTGGGTTGCGTCGTCATCGATGCTGATGCATTGGCCGCCGATGCGTTGGAGCAT
>CAUYYV010000376.1:0-3104 GCA_963577075.1 Phycisphaerae bacterium | reverse complement strand
TGCTGATCGGGCCCGACGGGGCTATCGGCATCAGCCACAAGATGCACTTGACCGGCACCGACCTGATTTTTACGCCCGGTGACGACTGGCCCGTATTTGACCTGGGCCCGTGCAAAGTCGGCGCAGCGATATGCCGTGACAGCCAGTTCGTTGAATCGGCCCGCGTGCTGGCGTTGCGGGGTGCCGAGGTGGTGATCATGCCGTTTGCCGGGGGCCGGATCGCGCTTTCCCCGCGATCCGCCGGCCCCGGCAAACGTCTGGCCAGGCAGACCGATGAATGGCGGCAGGTCGTGATGAAATGGATGCCCGCGCGGGCGTGCGACAACGGTGTGTTCGTCATTGTTGTGAATCATGCCGGCAACGTCACCGACCCTCGCGGTGTGGCGGAAAAATGCTGCGCCCATTCCGATGGCACCCACCGCTGGCCGGGCTATTCCTTCATTGTCTCGCCGGATGGAACGATCCTCGCAGAGTCCGACCGAACTCACAACGACGAGCGTATGCTGGTGGCCGACCTGAAGGCGCAACAATTAGAAATACGCGATGCGGGTCTGTTGGAAGATCGCCGGCCCGCGACTTACAGTATCCTGACGGATTGCAAGCCGTCGTGACGCGAAAGGAGCGAGTCGATCGTGGCTACAGCGACATTTGGTGCCGGTTGTTTCTGGGGGGTAGAGGCGGCGTTTCGGCAGATCGAGGGCGTAACGCAGACGGCTGTTGGCTATGCGGGCGGACACCTCGAGAATCCGACCTACAAGGACGTTTGCACCGGCGCAACGGGCCATGCCGAGGTCGTGCAGGTCGACTTCGAGCCGCAGCGAGTTTCGTATGACGCGCTGCTGGCCGTGTTCTGGCAGTGCCATGATCCGACCACGCTCAATCGGCAGGGGCCGGACATCGGCTCGCAGTACCGGTCGGTGATTTTCTGTCACGGCGATGAGCAACAGTCGGGAGCCGTCGCGTCGAAGGACAAACTCGACCAGAGCGGCCGATACACACGGGCGGTTGTCACACAGATCGATCCGTTCGGCACGTTCTACCGTGCCGAGGATTACCATCAGCAGTATCTCGAGAAGCGGGGTCAGGCGAGTTGCCACATCCGCTGATTCACGTTGCGGATCGACGCGCGACCATCTAATCTTTGCCGGTTGTGGATCGTGATGATTCCATTTTGCAAAGGCTGATCCGGTGGTGGCTGCTGCGCGGCGGCGACGTGGCCGGACTCGAAAAGCGCAGCGGACGGTTGTCAAGCCTGACCAATGCAATCAACGACAAGATTCGCCGGCTGAAGACCGCTGTCCGGGCGAACCCTGACATCGAGTCGTTTGACGGCCGCGACCGCTTGGCGATCAGCGTGCTGGAGGACCAGCCGCCGTGGTCTGATATTGAGCCGACTGCGTCGCACATTCCCGGGATGATCTCGAACGAGGAGCGCCAATATTACGAATACCTCGGCCGGTTTTTTCGCGGTGTGGGCGAGGCGGTCGAACTTGGCCCGTGGCTGGGCTGCTCGACCTGCCACATCGTGGCGGGATTGGCGGTCAACCCGAACTTCGTCGGGCGAAAACTGCACGTGTGCGACAACTTCGTTTGGCAGGCGGATTGGATGGATAATTGGATCGATCCGGCTGATCGGCCGGATCATCTCGCTGATTTTCGGCATTTGTTCGATCGGTACACCGCCGGTTTTGCCGAGAACCTTGTCGTCCAAAAAAGGAGCATCGCCCAGACACCGGACAACATCGGCGTGGCCGATCTGACATGGGACGGCCGGCCGGTTGAGATTCTATACGTCGATTGCGGTCGCACGATGGATGTGAATGAGGCGTGGTATCACAAGTTCCTGCCTGCGATGATCCCCGACACGACAATGATCATCATGCAGGATTGGGGTACGCACCGCATTGTGCCGGTCAAATGGTTCAACCAGGTCAAGCAGTTCATCGAGTCGAAAGGATCGGCGTTGCAGCCGATTCACGAACTAAGACAGGGTGACGCGGGGACATTTATCTATCGCGGTAAACGATAGATATGCGCAGTGCACTGCCGCGGCGCTACCCACCTAGGTGGGTAGTGCCATGATCCTCGCCAGCGGAGTCATCGTCGTCACTGCTGATATCGATAATGTCATCTTCGTCATTTCCGGCGTTGCCGTCGAACTTCTGTTTCTTGAACCGTTCGATGCGGCGGGTGACGCGAGACTCGGCGCGTAGGCGCGCTTCTTCGCTGGGCCAGGTGTACTCGATCTCGCCCGTCTCAGGGTTGCGCCAATCGTGGGTGGCTTCGTCCTGCTCGGCGAGGCGGTGCTGCTCGGCCGGGTCAATCAGTTCAAGGTGAATATCACCGCCCGCCCGCTGTTGGTTGATCTGAAGCCGGTGCTGACGGACCAGTTCGAGCATGGCCAGGAACAGCCCGATCATTTCGCTGTGCGTCGCGCGGCCGACGAAGACCTGTTGCAGCGTCATGGGCCCATCGCGGTCGAGCCGATCGACAAGATCCTCGGCGTGGAGGGCGACGGGCGTGTCATCCATGATCACTTCGTGCGTCGCGGGTCCCTTGCCGATCGATTCGAGTATGCCCGCAAAGGCCTCGCACAGGTCGAGTACGTGTATGTCCTCGAGGTCAATCTCGATCGGCTCGGCGACGGCGTCATCGGCGGGGTCGGCCGCCTGGTGGGATCGTCCCGGCCGGTGGGCGAAACGCGACTGCCACTGCTCGCGCCGGTCGTCCAACTCCAGGGCCGCGTCCTTGAACCGCTTGTAGGCCAGCAACTGCTGCACCAGATCGGTGCGTGGATCGAGTATGGCGTTTCTCTCGGCCGGATCGTCCTCGCTCACCTCCGCCGACGGTACGAGTATTCGGCTCTTGATCTCCAGCAGCGTCGCTGCCATGACGAGAAACTCGCCGGCGACCTCGACGTTAATCTGGTTCATGATCTCGAGATGATGCAGATACTGCTCGGTCAACTCGGCAATGGGGATATCGTGCAGGTCGATCTCGTGGCGTCGGACCAGATACAGCAGCAGATCGAGCGGGCCGCTGTAGGCATCCAGTTTTACACGGTAATTTACTTCCATGTCGGGTCTGTTCAGGGGGCTGTTGCC
>CAUYYV010000375.1:0-3107 GCA_963577075.1 Phycisphaerae bacterium | reverse complement strand
AGGCCCGGCAACTGTGCGAACGGTTGCACCGGTACGTGGACCATGTCGTGCCGAATATTCCGGCAAAGTACGTGTTTTACCAGGACAAGAAGCGGTCGCAGGCCGCCGACGCCCTGCTGCGCCTGGAGCAGATGCACCTGCATGAGGAGTATTACGAGCAGATGCGTCAGGACCTGTTGCCGGTGGCTGAGGCGCTGCTGGGCGAGCCGGTCGAGCCGATGCAGGTTGAGATGTTTAACAAGGCGGCGCGCATCGGCGAGGTAACGCCGCCGCATCAAGATGGCAACTATTTTATGCTCGAACCGAACATTGCCATCACGCTATGGATCCCGCTCGAACGTGCCGACGCAGCAAACGGGTGCATGCGATACGTACGCGGCTCGCACCTGCTGGGCATGCGCCGGCACGAGTTGGGCGACGTATTCGGGTTCTCGCGGAGCATCGCCGACTACGGTCGCGAGGACGAGGCCGACGAACTGGTCGGCGTGGTCGATTTGGGCGACCTGGCGGCGCACCACGGCATGACCATTCATCGCACCGACGCCAACACGTCCGACCGCACACGCCGGGCGATGGGCCTAGTCTATTACGCCCAGAGGGCCAAGGTCGACGTGGAGAAACGACGGGCGCACGATGCCGAGGTCCATAAATACTGGCAGGAAGCCGGGCAGATGTAGCCGCCCATCCGTCGCGCCGGCCGCTCACAGCGAAAGTGACCCGGGCCCGGCAGCTGATCTGTCCGGTATTGATTTGGCCGATCGGTTCCGCTAAAGTGATGACAATGAGCAATGACCTGTTCACCTTGCGCCTGTGCTTGCCCCAGCTGCAGCTGCCGGGTATGGCCGTGCGCGCCGGATAGGATGGAATCAGCACGAAGCGTATTCCAGCCCTGTCCGGCAAGAGGACAGGGCTTTTTTTATTGGTGATTTATGATATGCCGCGACATTGTGTCGTGGTACGAGGACAGGAGCAGACCGATGGCTGATCAAACCCACATCCGCATCTTCGATACCACGCTTCGCGACGGTGAGCAATCACCCGGCGCCACGCTGAACCTCCAGGAGAAACTGGAGATCGCGCGGCATCTGGAGCAGATGGGTGTCGACGTCATCGAGGCCGGGTTTCCAATAACCAGCGTCGGCGACTTTGAGGCGGTCACCGCGATCGGCCGGGAGATTACGGCCAGCACGGTTGCCGGCCTGGCGCGGTGCGTGCCACGAGACGTCGACCGTGCCGGCGAGGCGGTTAAAAATGCGAATCGGCCGCGAATACACGTTTTCTGCGCTACCAGCAAGATCCATCGCGAGCACAAGTTGCACAAGGCATTCGACGAGATCATCCGCATCTCGGTCGAGTCCGTGCAGCAGGCGCGCGGGTACGTGGACGACGTCGAGTTCTCGCCGGAGGACGGCTCACGTACGGAGTTGAATTACCTTGCCGACATCACCGCCGCCACCGTCGAGGCTGGCGCGACCACCATCAACATTCCCGACACCGTCGGCTACGCCGTGCCCGAGGATTACGGTCACATCTTCGCGTACGTGCGTGAGAAACTGCCCCAACTTGACGAGCAGGGCATTTATCTGTCGTCACATTGCCACAACGATCTCGGGTTGGCGGTGGCCAACAGCCTCGCCGCGGTGGCCAACGGATGCCGGCAGGTCGAGTGTACGATCAACGGCATCGGCGAACGCGCGGGCAACGCATCGCTCGAAGAAATCGTCATGGCGATGCGCACGCGCAACGATTACTACGACCGGTTCGAGACCGGCATCAACACGAAGAAGATCTACCCGCTGTCGCGCATGGTCGCGGCAATGACAGGGCTGCACGTGCAACGCAATAAGGCGATCGTTGGCGAAAATGCCTTCGCACACGAGGCGGGCATCCATCAGGATGGCATGCTCAAGCACCGCAACACTTACGAGATCATGGACCCTCGCGACGTCGGCATTCCCGAGAGCAAGCTCGTGCTTGGCAAGCACTCGGGTCGCCACGCATTTCGCCATCGCGTGATTTCGCTCGGGTACACGATCGACGACCAGATGCTCGAGAAGGCGTTCAGCGATTTCAAGGCACTGGCTGACAAGAAAAAGGAGATCTACGACGAGGACATCGAGGCGCTCCTTGATCAGCAGTTCCAAAATGAAAGGCAACTTTGGCAACTGGTGCGCTTCCAGGTCAACAGCGGGACGGGAATAATCGCGACGGCCACGGTCGTGCTGCGCGACTCGGCGGGCACGGAAGCGATGGACGCGGCGACCGGTGATGGGCCGATCGATGCGGTGTACTCGGCCGTGCAGCGCATCACCGGTGTGAAGGTGACGCTTGACGATTACCAGACGCGGTCGGTCACGGCCGGCAAGGATGCCCAGGGCGAGGTGACCGTCCAGATCCGCCACCACGACCGCAAGGTGCGCGGCCGTGGCCTGAGCACCGACGTCATCGAAGCCGCTGCACTCGCGTATCTGTCGGCGATCAACCGCATCAAGGCCAACGAGGCACGCACCGTGTCGGCCACCGGTGCCACCGATGCATCGCAAGCCGTGGCCGAGAAGGTGGGCGAACCGTGAGTTTCGTGTTAACCCAAATGATTATGGGCTTGCGCAGGGGTGCGGATCTCGGGGTTGGTGATCTGCAGTTACAGTTCGGGGGGGGCTACCGTGACTGACCGGCAGGATTCAACGGCGAGGCAATTTTTTCATAACCAGGATCAACCAGCAGGGATTCGATAGCGGGCTGCCAAGGGCGTTCATCACGGCGGCCAGTTTGGATCGAGGATGTAATCGTTCGTGTTGGTACTCGAGTCGCCCAGACCATCATAGGGTCCGAGTTGGAGAAAGTTGACGTGGCCATCGAGGAAGCCGATATTGCACTTGGGCGGCTCAGCGCTGAGGCCACCTTGGATAATCTTGCCTCTTGGCCGGAAATGCCAATACCACTGGCTGAGGTGCGGGCCCTCCATCGTGTACCACATCCAGTATGGCCAGGTATACAAGAGGTCCATGTCGGCGATGAGGACCTGTCGTGATTGGTCTTCCATTTCGTGATATCGCTTTTCGTAGAGGACCGGATGTCCCAGCGGGTGGTCGGTGGTGGCGTAACCA
>CAUYYV010000374.1:0-3133 GCA_963577075.1 Phycisphaerae bacterium | reverse complement strand
AACTGTGATGGACCGCTTGCCCGCCTGCTCGCGCAGGGCCCGAATCATGGCGCTGCCGAGTGAGTCAGGTTTCTGACTAGACTCCCCGGCAGCCTTGGCGATGAACTGCTCGCGCAGGGCACTGATTCTCTTGACCGATTGCTGCACCTCTGCACGCCGTTTGGCCGTTTGTGCGACATGTTCACCCCGCTGTCGCAGCGACATGCCGCGCATCAATTCCGGCAGGTCTTCATCCTTTAACTCATCCAGATTCACCTTCTTCTGTTCGTGTGCATTGACCAGGTCCCAGTGGGCGTTGCGATACACCGCCGAGGCCTTGCTCTGCACCCGTTGGGCCATGACGCCGATCGATAGATTGGCGGCATTGGCGTCCTGCGCTCTCTGATTGGCGGCACCATCCTTGCCGTGCGTGCCATAGGAGATGTATGTCTTGTTCAATTCCTCGTTGAGCCGCACCAGTTCAGCATCGTACGGTGTTTTGATCTGCGTGATGACTCGATTATGCTCGATGTTGGTAAATGATCCGTCCGTCAACTGGGCACCATTTTCCCATTGACCGGAGATACCTGCCTTGCGCGACCCGCAATGGATCGTGTTGACAATGATCCCCTTGGTGATGGCGGCCTTGCACGTCTTGCGATAGTCAACGGATCCCTGGGCAAACGATTCGTTGCCGGCAATGAAGATTGCTTTGTAGTCACCATGACTATTGCTCCATTGCAGACCTTCGACGGCTGATTGAATTACCAGCCCGCAGTATTCATCGCCGCCGTTGGTCTTTAACGTGAATAGATCCTGAGAGACCTTGTCCAGGTCGGTCGTCAGACCGAGGATCATGCGCAGATGGCCTTCGCCGGCAGGGATGGAGCTTTTGCCGTACTCATACAATGCGACCTGCAACTGTGGGCGTTGGCCACCGCACTTGGCCGCTGCCAGTTCATTGACGATGCCCCACAACTGCCTTCTGGCCTGATCGATTAGCCCGCTCATGCTGCTGGAAGTGTCCAGAAGTATGGCGATTTGAATGAGCGGCCGGGCGGGCGGAGCGGGGTGGATTTGTATCGTTGCCGCGACGGGCACCGTCACCCAAGCCAGCATGGTCGCCAGGACGATACTCACCACGCACGCACGTCGCAGGGTCGTTAATCGCATGATGGGGCTCCATTTGTCGTGGTTTTGTGGGCGGACTGGCTGCCTTTTCATCACTACTTACCTTAGACGCGCAAAGGCGCCGCCGGTTCCACACAAATTCAGCGGGCATTGCAGGAAGGAAATAGGGCCGTGGCGAAGGCTGTGCCCCGGATCGCACCGTTTACATCATTGCCGTCGGCATTGTCCCCATCATCATGACGGGCGAGAGACCGATCTTGATCGTGCCTGTCACGGTGACCTTCTTGCCCTCAACGTTGGCCTGAACGGAGTTGAGAAAATCCAAAATGGGCTGAAACATGGCCATCATCTATGTCTATCGGGTCGGGCTGACCTCCGACAGCCCCGCCGACCGTGTCGCGCATCGGCATGAAGCCGGGACGATCTGTTAATCTGAGACCGTGATGGCAATTTTGAGCATAGCCAACCTGGTGCTTTCCATCGGTGACCGCGTACTGCTGAATGGGGCAAATCTGACATTGGACGCCAATGAGCACGTGGCCATGGTCGGACGCAATGGGACCGGTAAATCGACGTTCCTGCGTGTCATCACGGGTGATGCCGAGGCGCAGGCCCACGTGGTCGGCGGTCACGTCCAACTTCAGCGTGGCAGCACCGTCGGATACCTGCCTCAGGATCCCGACCTCGTTGAGGCGCACACCCTGCGCGACGAAGCTGCCGGCGCATTTGTCGAATTGACCAAGCTGCATGACCGACTCCACAGCGTTTCACAGCGGATGACCGATGCGGCCGGCGTGGAGTTGGACAAATTGATGCGCCAGTACGAACGGCTGGAACACGACGTGGAGTCCGGCGGCGGTTACGCGATCGATCATCGGATCGACGCGACGTTACACGGGCTGGGCCTGACCGACGATCTGTTTGGCGTCAAGGTGGCCGATCTTTCCGGTGGCCAGCGGGGGCGGCTGGCCCTGGCGAAACTGCTGCTGGCAGAGCCGGACCTGCTGTTGCTCGATGAGCCGACGAACCATCTGGATATCGCGGGTCGGCAATGGCTTGAGCAGTTTCTGGAGCAATACCGCGGCGCGGTGATTATCGTCAGTCACGATCGCTGGCTGCTCAACCGCGTCGCCTCGCGGATTTACGAACTGGAAGCCGGTCGATTCATCAACTACCCCGGCAATTACAGTCAATACCGCCAACTGCGTGCCGAGCGTAGTCTGGCCCAACACCGCGCCCACGGCAAACAGCAGCAGGCCATCAAGCGCGAACAGCAATTTATCGAGCGGTATCGCGCTGGCCAGCGCGCCCGCCAAGCGCGTGGGCGGGAGAAGCGATTGCAACGATATATCCGCGACGAGATGGTCGATCGACCGGTCGAACTCGACGAAGTCAACATTAAAATGAACCCGATCGAGCGCAGCGGCGACATCGTGGCTCGCGCCGATCAACTGTCCAAATCCTACGGCGATCGGCGGCTTTTTGACAGTGTGAACCTCATCATCCGCAGGGGTGATCGGATCGGCATCATCGGTCCCAACGGTGCAGGCAAGAGCACACTGGCGCGTTGCCTGATCGGCCGGGACTTTGCCAGCAGCGGCGTGGCGCGGCTCGGGGCTCGCGTGAACGTCGGTTGGTACCGCCAAAGCCACGAGCATCTGTCGCTCGATCAGTCCGTAGTACAATACCTCCAGCAATATGTTTGCAACGGCACCGATCAGCAAGCTCGCGATCTGGCCGGAGCATTTCTGTTTTCCGGGCCGGACCAAGACCGCCCGCTGGGTGAACTAAGCGGTGGCGAGCGTAGCCGCGCCGTGCTCGCCGGCCTAATCGCAGGCGGTCACAACCTGCTCGTTCTCGACGAGCCGACCAATCATCTGGACATCCCCAGCGTCGAGCGACTTGAGGAGGCGTTGCGCCGCGGCGCCACATCGCAGGCAGAAAAAGAGGGTCGGATCACAACGCTCATCCTGATCACACACGACCGCATGTTGCTCAACGACCTGGTCGATCAGCTCCTGAT
>CAUYYV010000373.1:0-3188 GCA_963577075.1 Phycisphaerae bacterium | reverse complement strand
AAGGCTTGCTGGCTGTTGCCGGTGTCGGGCAGGCGGACGGCTACGAGGCGATTCTGATCCAGGGAGCAGGAACGTTCGGCATTGAATCCGTGATATCCTCCGTTATCCCACCCGGCGGAAAGCTTCTGATCATCATCAACGGTGCCTACGGCAAACGCATCCGCGCCATCGCCGATCGGCTCGGGATCGAGACAGCCGTGACCGAGGTGAAAGAGAATACGCCACCGGATCCAGAACAGGTGCGTCGGAGCCTTGCCGGCGACTGTGAAATCACCCACGTAGCCTTGGTTCATTGCGAAACGTCTTCCGGCGTTCTCAATCCGCTG
Organism: Phycisphaerae bacterium; assembly: GCA_963577075.1. GTDB lineage: Bacteria > Planctomycetota > Phycisphaerae > Phycisphaerales > Phycisphaeraceae > CAUYYV01. The sequence goes on along the minus strand of CAUYYV010000373.1, from coordinate 2,862 downwards.
AACGAGATCGGAGCCGTGGTCAAGGAGTCGGGGCGGACATTCATCGTGGATGCGATGAGCAGTTTTGGCGGCATCCCGCTGAACATGGCCGAGGCCGGGATCGACTTCCTCGTTTCGTCGGCCAACAAGTGCATCGAAGGTGTTCCGGGCATTTCGCTGGTCATTGCCGATCGTGAGCGATTGCTGGCCAGCAGCGGCTGCTCGCGCAGCGTCAGCCTCGATTTGCTTGCGCAATGGAAAGGTCTCGAGGATACCGGACAGTTTCGTTTCACCCCGCCGACGCACGCGATTCTCGCGTTCCGCCAGGCCCTGCGCGAATTGGACGATGAAGGTGGCGTCGTCGGCCGGGCAAACCGGTACGCGGCAAATCACGCGGCGTTGCTGCGCGGAATGCGCCGATTGGGCTTCCGCGAATACGTGCCCACCGAATCGCAAAGCCACATCATCACGAGTTTCCTGTATCCGGAAGACCCGAACTTTGAGTTTAGGACGTTCTATCAGCGGCTGTCAGACAAAGGCATGGTGATTTATCCCGGCAAGCTGACCGAGGTGGATTGCTTCCGGATCGGCAACATCGGCAGGATCTTTGAGAGCGACATCGCTTCACTGGTAGCTGCTATTGAAGAAACACTTATGGAGATGAATATGAAAATACACGATCAAAATACCGCCCCTCAGACCGAGACGTCGCACGCTGTCGAATACGAGGATTACAACAGCACGTCCGGCAGTTATGACGACACGCGAGTCCCGGTCGGTCTGCCGATCATCCTCGATTTTTTGGCCTCGACGCCGATTGCCCTGAGCGAGCAAACGGTTCTGGACGCTGGCTGTGGGACGGGCAGTTGTCTGGCCGAGCTTCGGGGTCGAATCGGCAAGTTGCATGGTCTGGAGTTGAACACAGGCATGCAGCAGGTCGCCAAAGAACGGTTCGCAGATGCCCCTGACGTGCGGGTCGCTCAGGGGAGTATCACCGAGTTGCGGTTTGCCGAGGAAACTTTCGATGGCGTGATCTGCAACCAGGTTCTCCACCATCTTGATCACGGAGGAGGCGAAGACGGCGACGCCGATGAGTTCCCGAACGTGAAGCGCTTTTTCCGTGAAGCTTTCCGGGTGTTGCGGCCTGGAGGGGTGGTCGTCATCAACACCAGCAGTCGCCTTCAGCATCACGAAGGATTCTGGTGGGCTGCTTTGATACCGGCGGCCATCGATCGGATGCTGCAGCGTTTTCCCTCGATCGAAAACCTCGAGAGCTTTGCGCAGGAGGCGGGATTTGTGGGCTTTGAAGTCGTCGTGCCCGTCGCTGAGGCGCTGCAGGGCGAACAGTATCTCAACCCGGAAGGACCCCTCAGCGCGGCTTGGCGCGCCGGAGATTCCACCTGGTCTCTGGCCACCGAAGAGGAGCTTTCACAGGCGATCGATGATGTGACCACCCGGATCGAAAACGGCGGGATGGCCGCCTTTCTGGAGGCGGCTGAACAGCGACGTGCAGAGATTGGGCAAACTACTTTTCTGGCCGTCCGCAAACCATAGGCAACGATGCGCAATTACCCAATTTTGAAAAATATTTTATGAAAACGGTCTATATCGCGATGAGCGCTGATCTGGTCACGCCGGGTCACGTGAGCATTATCCAGGAGGCCAGGGCACTGGGCGAGGTGGTCATCGGCCTGCTGACCGACAGCGCCGTCGCCGGCTACCAGCGGTTGCCCTACATGCCGTACGAGCAGCGCAAGGTGGTCATGGAGAACATCGTCGGTGTCAAAGAGGTGGTGCCCCAGGAGACACTGGACCACGTGCCTAACCTGCTGAAGATCAAACCCGATTACGTGCTGCACCGCGACGACTGGAACACCGGTGTGCTGCGGGAAACCCGCCAGCGCGTCATCGATACGCTCAAGCAATGGGGCGGGGAGCTTGTCGAACCGAAACACCGGCCCGGTCTCACTTCCACGTCGCTCAACCTGGCCATTCGGGAAGTCGGCACCACTCCGCAGATGCGCTTGGGCATGCTGAAGCGGCTGCTGGAGGCGAAACCACTGATTCGCCTGATCGAAGCGCATAGCGGCCTGACGGGGCTGATCGCCGAGACGGCTTGCGTCAAAGTTGACGACAAGGTCCGGGAGTTCGACGGGATCTGGATGAGCAGCCTCACCGACTCAGCCGTCAAGGCCAAGCCCGACATCGAGTACGTCGAGCGCATGAACACCGTCAGTGATATTCTCGAGACCACCACCAAACCCATCATCTATGACGGCGATACGGGTGGGGTCGCCGAGCATTTCGTGTTCATGGTCCGCACGCTGGAACGCCTCGGCGTCTCGGCGGTGATCATTGAAGATAAGAAAGGGCTGAAAAGAAACTCGCTGTTCGGCATCGAAGCCGAGCAAGTGCAGGATGATATCGAGGACTTCGCAGCCAAAATCGCCTTCGGCAGGCAAGCGCAGGTGACCGACGACTTCATGATCATCGCCCGCATCGAGAGCCTGATTCTCAAGGCGGGCATGGACGACGCGCTGGCCCGCGCCCGGGCCTACATCGCCGCCGGCGCGAACGGCATCATGATCCACAGCAAGGAGCCAACCCCCGACGAGATCATGACCTTCGGCAAGGAATACGCGAAGTTCGACGATCGCGTGCCGCTGGTGGTGGTGCCGTCGACGTATTCCCACGCGACTGAGGATGAACTGGCCGCGGCAGGCGTTCGCATCGTGATCTACGCCAATCAACTCCTGCGCAGCGCGTACCCCGCCATGGTCCAGGTCGCCGAGAGTATTCTCCGGCACGGCCGGGCGGCTGAGGCCGAGGAACTCTGCATGCCCATCAAGGATATCATCAACCTGATACCGGAGAGGTAAATTG
>CAUYYV010000372.1:0-3192 GCA_963577075.1 Phycisphaerae bacterium | reverse complement strand
CGCGAGCACAAGCGATGGTCCTACTGGAAACGCCCCCCCCGGTAACCCCAAAGATTGTGCGTGATGCACCGTTGCGTCGTTTGATTGCTCAAAATATTTTCTGCTTTGACTTGGCGCCGTCCGGCGTGTAAACCGATGCGTAGGTTGCCGGCAGTTGGTGGTGGCGGATGCCTGCCGGTTTTGATGCCTGGAACGCCCGATGATCGCAAGAAGCATGATCAGACTATTGGCCGGGGCGACAATCGTTCTCGCCGTCGCTGGCGCCGACGCACGGACGATCCAATCACAAGTGGACAGGCTTTTGCGCGGGCGTGACCTGGGCAAGACCCGGGTGGCGCTGCAGATCGTCGACCTCCGGAGTGGGGCCACGCTGGCGCAGGTCAAGCCCGACCAACTGATGATCCCGGCCAGCAACATGAAACTGGTCACCACCGCCGCCGCGCTGGCGACATTTGGCAGGGATTTTAAGTTTCAGACGCAACTGCGCCTGATCGTCGAACCGGACTGGAAAACACCGGACAAGCAATTGGAGACGGTTTCTGGTGCTGCCGGGGGCCGGGCGTTGCTGATCCGGGGCGACGGTGATCCGGGTTTTTGCGATCCCAACCTGCTCGAGGACCACGGCACGAACGTTGACGAGCTTGTCGGGCAGTGGGTCAAGGCCGTCGTCAAGACAGGGCTGAAAGAATTCGATCGCATCATCGTGGACGATCGCGTCTTCGATCAGCAGTTTGTCCATGATGGCTGGCCGCGAGATCAATTGAACCGTCACTACTGCGCCCAAGTCGCGGGGCTGAATTTTCACACCAACGTGCTGCACGCGCACCCGCAGCCAACCGAACCCGGCCAGACCCCGCGGGTTCTGCTCCGCCCCGAGGGTGTCAACGTCGAAACGACCAACCGCGCAGTGACGGGCACCACCGACACGTTCGGCGTGGATCGTCGGGCCAACATGAACCATCTGGTGTTCAGCGGCCGGATCGCACACTACAAGGGCGTCCCTTATCGCGTGACGATGCACGACCCGCCGTTGCTCTTTGCCGATCTGCTAAAGCGCCGCCTGGCCAAGGAGGGCATCACGGTCAAGACCGTCGAGCGGGTTGGCCCGGGCCAAACCCTGCCGGACGGTCGGCTGATCTACACCGTGCGTACGACGCTGTTCGAGGTGATGCGGCGCAGCAACAGCGAGTCGGTGAACCTTTACGCCGAATCATTGCTCAAGCGCCTCGGCCGACGGTTCACCGGTACGTCGGGCGGCTGGGGCAACGGCAGCGCCGCGGTGCGCGAGTTTCTGTTGCGACGATTCGGGCCGGGTGCGGCGATCGTCAATATCTCTGACGGCAGCGGGCTCAGCCGGGAAAACCTTGTCACGCCACAGATTATCGTCAAGTTGCTGCGCTCGATGTACGAGGACAAAGCGCTCGGCGTGGACTATATCGAGTCTCTGGCCGTCGGTGGCGTGCGCGGCACGCTCAAGAAACGGTTTACCGGGCAACTCAAGGGAAAAATCTACGCCAAGACGGGGCACATCAACCGCGTGAGTTGCCTGAGCGGTTATTTCTTCACCCCCGCCGACGACAACGAGTATCACGCCGTTGCTTTCTGCCTCATGTTCAATGATATCCGTGAGCCGGTGCCGATCAGCAGGGCCAAGGCCGTGCAGGACGATATTGTCAGGCTGATTGCCGCCAGCTACGGGTTAAAAATGGTCAAGCGATAGCGTGCCGCCGGGGGCTGAATCAAGTTGAATTGATCTACGGGTTGTGAGTACGAGAACGTGGCGACTCGCTAGTGTCATCATTTTTCATGATCTCGCGCAGGATGGTGGTGGCGAAGCTGCCCTTGTCCAGGTCGAAGGCGAGTCGGACGTAGGGTCCGTGTTCGTCGGCCCCTCCGGCGAGGTCCGGGTTGGCGATGGCCATGCGCATGGGTCTGCGACTGCCGATGATGGTGATATGGTCAGCCTGGTCGAGCAATGCCTGGCTGAGCTCGTACCGCTCGAGCACGCGCAGTTCGCACGCCAATGGCGCGGCGGCGGGCATGGTCATTCGTGGGCCCCACATCGGGCCGCTGGGTGACACTTCCAGCCGGTCGACCCGGCCGCCGGGTGCGTTGTCGGCTCGGGCCTGGTCGGCGTCGACGGCGAAGACCGCGCGGTTCGCGTGCAGCGACGCCAGATCACCCTCGACCAATCGACTCAGCAGTCCGGCCTCGACGCGTTGGTCGAGTACGTCGTTGAACATGGCGCTCTGCATGGCGCTGATGAGAAACTCGCGCTGGTGCTGCTCGACGGCCATCACCGCATCGTGTGCGTTCTTGCCCTTGCACAGCGCGTCGAGGGCCTGGCGGTCGTGGCGCAGGTATTTTGACCATACCTCGATTGCTGCCGTGTAATCGCCCCGGTCGTACGCCTTGCGCCCGGCGTGTGTCGCGGGGTTGTCGGTTTCACGGGCGCCGCCGAGCATCAGGTCCAGCAGCACCTGCCACCGACGGGTCAGCAGCAGCCTGCCCAGTTCGTGGTTCATCTGCCGATAGCCGAACCGCTGATGCCCGAAGTAATTGGGCGCGCCCTGATTGATCAGCAGGTCCAAGACCGGTCGAACGCGAACCGCAGCTGACGCATCGACGTTACGGATGTAGATGACAAACCGGTTGCTCTTTAGGTGGCCGCGGCGAAGCTTGTTGTGGTGACGTCGTGACCACAGCAGCTTGAACGGCGTGAACTCGAACCGGCTGAGGTATTTCTCGTCGTTGCTCGGGTCGGGCAGATGAACCGACAGGTGCTGGCGGGTGACTGCGTGCTTGTCTTTCAGGCCGGCGTACCCGATTTTGCCGCGTTGTACGCTAAACATCTTCGCCACGCGGCGTATCACGTCGGTGGTCGTCTGGCGGCGTTTTTCGATGTAGAGAAAAAGATGCTCGCCCTCGCCGCTGGGCTCATACTGCGGTTGCTCCTCGACGAGAAAGTCTTCCGGCCTGCCCTTGATCGTACCGCCGATGCCCGGCAGGTCTGCCGTCAGGTATGTCAGTGAACCGGTTGCGCAGGACATATTTTCCGACCTTGGACGCTAATCTTCCGGTGCTTCGTTGCTGACGAGTTGGCGAAACGCATCGATCAATTGCAGTGTCACCGGCCCGGGCCTGCCCTCACCGATCGGCCGGCCGTCCACCTTGGCTACCGGGATCACCTCG
>CAUYYV010000371.1:0-3217 GCA_963577075.1 Phycisphaerae bacterium | reverse complement strand
GCGTATGAGCACGCCGTGTCGTCGCCGGCCCAGCGCGATCGGTGCGGCTGTGGCAAGGCCCGCCGAGCGTGCGGCCTGCATCATGGCAAACTCGTTGTCCAGCGGCGAGCGTCCGAGCGTCGCCCATAGTCGCTGGCCGATCCGGCCATACACGCGGCGCTTGAGCATGTACTCACGGTCGCCCCGGACGACGCGCAGGACAGCGCCGCGGCGATCGTCGGCCCGCGTCAGCGCGATGGTCATAATCAATTCACCGGCCGGAAGCACCGCCGCATTCGCGGGCTGCCAATCCATGTCGGACGTGCAAAAGATACGTGGCCCGGGCCTGGACGCGGCGTTGATGCCGTGATACTTGCGGCCGGGTTCGATCAACCGATCGACCCGGCGGGTCACTTCGCGGATTAATGCGCGGCGACTGGGCGATGACAGACCGTCGAGCGCACCGAGATAGGCGATCACAAAACGAACCTTTTCGATATTGTTCAGATCATGTCCGGTCTGGATGAGTTTGCAATAGCAGCGTGCCAAGCAGTCGTAGCACCTTCCGGATGTGTGTCGCCGCGGCCCGGCGCGTGTTGCCTCGCGGTCGATCAGCGTCAGTTTGGCCGGTTGATGGGCGCCTGCGGGCACTTGCGTGCAGATCAGATCGCGTAATCGCAACCGGTGGTAAAAGCCCGCCCGGCTAAGCCTGCCGAGCAGTACGCCCATCGCCGTTGCCAGTTGCCCCCTGACGCGAGAACCGGCACCGGCGAACAGGTCGTCCAGTTCGTCGCCCTGCACCTGCTCGGTCATCAGAAAGCTGTGGCAGGTGATGCCGATTGCGCTGCACCGGCCCCAGGCCGCCGGGCGCATCACGGCGATGCCGTGTTGCTGCATCGCGTGGATCAGTGCCAACTCGCGCCGGCAGGCGTTGGCCGGGTGATGCGATCGTTTGAGATAGAAAACTTTGTCGCCATCGGGTGACGAGACGGTCAGGCGCCGCACTTCCTGGCCGTGCTTGCTGCGGATCACGGTACCCAGATCAGCAAACATCAACTTGTCGAAATCGTCGATCTCCGCTGCCGCAAGCGGGGCGGTGAAAGGCTCATCGATGTCGAACTGGTTGTGCTCAAACATATGCCTGTTCTTTATGCCCGCGGCTCGCCTCAGGCGACATCGCAGATCGCCACACATTCATCTTCATACCAGCGTCGCACGGGAAGGATCTGTCGCACGGTCAACCCCGCCTCGGCGCAGACGGACCGGAAATGATTCGGTGTGACGGGACAGCCTCGCATTCGTTTGCCCAGGATACGCTTGCGCAGGTGCCGCCAGCAGTGTGTGGTCCAGAAACTGGTGACAACCTCGCCACGCGTGACCCGCGCAATTTGGCGGTACATCTGCACCTGTGCGCCTCGATCGGGGATATGGTGCATCAACCGCATGTTGATAAACAGATCGATGCTGTCCGCCGCCAGCGGCAGTGCGGTGATGTCTGCTCGCGCCCGGCCGGCGACGCGGTGGGTGCCGACGCGGCCGGCCATCGCTTTCAACATCGACTGGTTGAAGTCGAGTGCGAGTACGTGAAGATCGGATCGATTGGCCAGTTGCGTCATCCGCCCATTGCCGCAGGGCACGTCCACCACCGCGGCGCCTTGCGGCAGCGCGGCAATCAGTTTCCGGACGATCGCCTGCTCAACCTGATCGATTCTCGCCTTGCGCCGGTCGCCGGCAAGCTGCGCGTCCATCATGTAGCCGTCGGCATATTGACTGTCTTTGATCGTTCGGAAGCTGGTCGAGGGCTGTTGTGGCGGCATGTGAACTCGTCGATCCGTGCCGAACGGTGGCACTTAAGCGGTCCTGTACCCGTGGCGGCAACCATTCTAAGATACTCGGCGTGCCTGTCCCAGCGACCGCCACTGTTGCTGACTCACCGCCGCGTTTGCGCGTCGTGCGCACCCCGGGTGCGACGGTGTGGACCGATGATGCCGTATCGGTACAGCTCGGAGTCGATCCGGACGACGTATCGGTCGGTCAACTTGTTGAGAGGTTGCTTGCGCCGGGCGTCGAGGTGGCTCACACGTTCAAAGACGATCGCAAGAGCCTGGTCAGGCGGATTGTCGTCCAGTCGCGGCCGTGGGTGGTCAAGCACTACCGGGGCCCGTCGTGGAAGACCCGGTGGTGTCACCGGGTTCGTCGCACGCCCGCGTGGCGGGAGTGGATCGCGGCCGGGGTCTTGGCGCGTGGCGGTGTGCGAGTATTGAAACCGTGGGCATTGGTTCACATCGGGCCAACCCGCTGCTGCCAACAGGCGTTGATCATGCCTTTTGTCGACGGCTTGAGTCTGCACCATTGGCTCAAGCAGCGGCCCGGGTCGCCGGATCCGCAGCATCGCTTGCTTCACCGGGTGGTTGCCGCTGCGATCGGAAGGCAGATCGGGCAGATCACCGCCATGGGATACGTCAATCGCGATCACAAGGCGAGCAATCTGATGATCGACGCCGTCTGCGAGCGGGGCGGCGACCCGTGCCTGATCGATCCGGCTCGGCTCAAGCGTCGCGTCGCGGTGACGGCATCGGATGATTCGGTGGCGCTGATGGTCGCGCGGCTGTGGCGCTCGTCGCGCCGCGTTGGGGCGCTGACGGTGGCTGAACGGCTGATTGTGATGCGCGAGCTGCTGCGGACCGATCCGTCGGCGGGGTGCGGCATACGCGAGTTGGCCGGGCGGATCGACGCGATGGATCGAAAATTGCACCATCAGTTGGAATCAAACCGATCGAAACGGTCGTGATCGATCATGCTACAATACAGCATTCTCTTGCCACAAGTGCCGCCCATGTATCCGGTTAGCGAATGAATATCCGAAACTTCTGCATTATCGCCCATATCGACCACGGCAAGAGCACGCTGGCCGACCGCATGCTCCTGCGCACCGGTGCGATCAGCGAGCGCGAGATGCGAGATCAGTTGCTCGATGACATGGACCTCGAGCGCGAGCGCGGCATCACCATCAAGGCTTCGGCCGTCAGTGTCCAGTACAAGCACCCGAAGACGAACGAATCGTACCTGTTCAATTTCATCGACACGCCCGGTCATGTGGACTTCCATTACGAGGTGAGCAGGGCGTTGACCGCGTGCGAGGGTGCGATCCTAGTTGTCGACGCGACACAAGGCGTCGAGGCGCAGACGGTGGCCAACGCGTACATGGCCGTCAACGCCAACCTTGAGATTATCACCG
>CAUYYV010000370.1:0-3218 GCA_963577075.1 Phycisphaerae bacterium | reverse complement strand
CTTCCGAAGAATTGATGACGCCGCACAGCACCCTGAAATTGCGGGACAAGCCATAAACAGCGGGACAAGGACCGAACATGGATAGGCCGACCAATCCATTCGACCACCACCATCACCACGGCGACGACTCGGCCGAGGTTCTGGATCCGGCGCAGGAATCGCTGGCCGACGCGCTGCGCGTCAGTTTTTTTCTGCTCAAGGTCGTGATGTTGGTCATCGTGGTGTGGTATTGCTTCTTCAGCGGCATGTTCAACGTGGATGCACAGCAGGTCGGCGTCCGTTTGGCGTTCGGCGGCATCGTCGGCGACACCGCACGTGATCAGGTGTTGATGCCGGGAGGCCCACATTACACCTGGCCCTATCCGTTCAATGAAGTGATCCTGGTATCCACCAAGTTTCGCACGCTTGATCTGGATCAGGAGTTCCTCTTTGAGATCAGCGATGCGAACAAGAACGTGGATCCGCACGAACTGGCCGCGAAGCGTCGGGCAGGCCCGCTCAACCCTGAGAAGGACAGTTACGTGGTCACCGGCGACGCCAACATCGTACACCTGCGATGGTCGATCACCTACAGCGTCGGCGGTGAGTTGCAAGGTGCGGTGTTTGCCGACAAGGTCGTGGACTGGCTTAGCAATATTGGCGACGAGCATGCCGAGCGGCAAATCGTGCGCGCCGTCGCCGAGCGTGGCGCCGTGCACTATGCCGCCAGTCGCAGCGCTGATCAGCTCAATGAAGGGATCAACCGGGAGCAGCAGAGCCGGATCAAGACCCTGATCCAGCGCTCGCTCGACGATCTTTCAAGCGGGCTGGTCGTGCAAAACGTCACCATGGTCTCGATCGTGCCGTCGACGGTCGCCGAAGCGTTCAAGAAGGTGAGCGATGCCGAGACTGATCGTGCCAGCGAGATTACCAAGGCGCACAAGGACCGCACGCAAATACTCAACAACGCCGCCGGCAGCGCTCACGATCAACTCTGGGCACTGATCGTTGATTATGAAAAGGCCTCGGAGGGCGGCGATGATGAGCGTACCACCGCACTCGAAACGAAGCTCAAGAACGCCTACCTGAGTCTCAACACGGGTGAAAGTTACGGTGACATGCCCATCCTCGGGGGGGCCGCCGAGATCATCAACGATGCCAAGGCCTACAGCACGCAGGTTGTCGAGGAGATGCGCAGCGAGGGCAAGCTATTCGAGAGTAAACTCCAGCAATATCGCAAATCACCGCGATTCGTCATTGCAAGAGAATGGCAGCGGGCTATGGCAGAGATCCTCAACACCAAGGCCATGATCTTCTTCATCCCACCCGAGTCGAGATTGGTGATCGGGACCACGCCCGACCCCCGCCAGAAGAGGATGTTTGATCAGGAAGCACTCGACCCGCCTGCTGGCGCGGGTGACACGAACGACGATCCAACACCCTGACCGGCCGGATCGAGCAAGGGCCGAATGTCGCAGATGATCTCCGATCATGCAGACACGTTGTCCACGCCGCCCACCGCGGCGACGGGTGGTGACGATATCGTCATCAAGTGCACCGGGCTGACCAAGGTCTTTCGCGACTTCTGGTTCCGAAGTCGCGTCATGGCCGTCGACCAGGTTGACCTCGAGGTCCGCCGTGGCGAAGTGTTCGGCCTGCTGGGGCCCAACGGGTCGGGCAAGTCCACCACGATCAAGCTCATGCTCGGACTGCTGCACGCGACCGCTGGGCGTATCTCTGTGTTCGGCAAACGGCCCGAGAACGTGGCAATCAAGAACCAGATCGGCTACTTGCCCGAGGAAAGCGATCTGTACCGCTTCCTCAATGCGCGCGAGACGCTCGAATACTACGGCCGATTGTTTCGCCAGTCGCGACCCCAGCGCGCCCGGCGCATCGACATGCTGCTGAAGATGGTCGGGCTCGATGCCGTCCAACGCCGACCGGTTGGCGAGTACTCCAAAGGCATGCGCCGCCGGATCGGATTGGCACAGGCACTGATCAACGATCCGCAACTGTTGATTCTCGACGAACCGACCACCGGGCTCGATCCGATCGGCACCAACCAGATCAAGGACCTGATCCGCACGTTGCGTGATCGCGGCAAGACAATCCTGCTCTGCTCGCACCTGTTGGCCGAAGTCGAAGATGTCTGCGACCGCGTGGCGATCATGTACGGGGGCCGGGTGCAGCGTGAGGGCACGATTGACGATCTGCTGACCGAGCAGGACGTGACAACGCTGCGCATCGATCAGCTTGATCCCGAGACGATAGATCAGATCGAGGCGTTACTGGCTAGGCGGGGCAAGCACATCGCGAAAGTGGAGCATCCTCGTCAAAAGCTCGAGGCACTGTTTCTTGAGATCGTACACCAGGCGCAGACGCGGGGTGCTGCGACGAGCGGGGCGCGCTCGGGGGGCAGAATCGCCCAGTTCCTCTCCGGTGAAGATCGTGGCGCACACCTGCCGCAATCAACCGACGCCGCAGCCGTGATCGACAAGCTGGTCAGCAAAGATATTGTCGCTCCCGCGCCACCGGCCGACGAGCCAATGCCCGATGCCGCGGTGCCCCCGTCGGTCGATCACAGCGTGTTGGCCAAGTTGACCTCGCCGGGCGACGACGCTCAGGCACCCGATGCGGCACCACAGCGTGACATGGCGGACTTGACCGAATCGGGCTCATCACAAGCCGACCCGGATTCTGTGCCCAAGCCGCCTGGAGCCCGGCCCTCGGATACGGCATCCGACCGCCGTGACGGTGAGCGTCCGGACCAGGGCTTTATCGATGCACTATCCAATGTACCTGTGGATGAGAACGTCCCGTCTGATGACGAGAACGAGACGCCCGACAAGGGCACGGGGAGCCGCTGACCGTGCCTACCAAGCGTTGGGTGTCATGGCTGATCGTCCTGCTGGGGCTGATCACGGCCGGGCAAGGCCTCGGTTGGCTGATGGTCGCCCAAGGGTTTCCCACGACAGGGTATATCGTCAGAACGATTGGCGAGATCGCAACGTACTTTTGGCTTGTTGTCGGCATATTTGCCTTGGTACAGACGCGTTGGCTGGTATGGACGATCATCCACCAGGTTGTCGCCATCGCAGGCGTTGCCATCGCGCTCACATTTTTCTACCTCCAAGCCTCCGGCGCCGGACTCGTGATCATCGGCGCAGCCATCTTCCTCCGGGGCGTTGTCGTGTATCGTGCGTACACTACGCTGCCCGATTGGCGCAAGGCAGCAATCT
>CAUYYV010000369.1:0-3237 GCA_963577075.1 Phycisphaerae bacterium | reverse complement strand
CGATGAGACGGGCTTTCACGACGGCACGGGTGCGGCCGCGGTGCGCACGGCCGGCGGGGCGCCCGGCAGCGGGCCGTTCAATGCCGGCTACGGCGGCAGCTCCAGCGCCAATTTCAACGTCGGTGGCTCCGCGCCCATCAACCCCGGAAACCTGCATCGAACCGGCCTGAAATGGGAGGACTGGGCACCGCAGTTCACGATGGAGTTCGCACTCAAGTGGGACGGCTGCTCCAGCTGTGGTCTCATCAATGGTGGTATTTTCGGCAATGATGATGGTACTGGCGAATACATTAAGCTCAGTAGAAACGCTAACGGCATGTTGGCGATTGAGGTGGACCCCGGCGTCGAACCGGTTTGGTGGCTCCGATACGATCTTCCCGCCGCGGCGGCGGCACTCAACATCAGTTCGGGTGACTGGATTGACATCGCTTTCATCAACGACAACGGCAAGACGGCGGGCGCGGGAAGCACCTCGGTCTTTATCAACGGCACGGAACAGAACAGCCACATCGATAGCGATGGCGGCAGCGCCGGCGGAGTGCTCACAGGTGCGACGTGGAACCCCTCGGGGCTGCCGACTGATCTCTGGATCGGCGGCCTCAACCAGTCAGGTGGGCAGCTAAGCGTCAATCAACTTGACGAGTTTCGCATCACCAGCGGCATCCGCGACAGGACGCAACTGCTGTCGTGGCCGGAACCGGGCACGCTGACGATCCTGGCCCTGGGCGGCATGATGATCCTTCGCCGTCGCCGCGCCTGAGTTTGATCGACCCGGCATCGAGCAAGTTGCTCGTATTGAAACACAGCCCGTCTTCGTCGATTTGACCGGCGAAGACGGGCTTTCTATTAATGAGCCGAGACGGCCATGGGCGTGACTACCTCCGGCGTGACTACCTCCGGGGTGACTGCCTCCGGGGTGACTGCTTCCGGGGGAGACGGAAAGGTGTCGAGCGATGAGCAAAATCAGGATCGGTGTGATTGGTGCCGGCGGGGCGAGCGGAGCGCACCTGGGCATGATGGCAGAGCACGACTGCTTCGAGGTCGCGGCGATCGCCGACGTCGTCGAGGCGCCGGCCAAAGAGCGGGCCGAGCGGTGGGGTATCGAAAGGTGGACCACCGACCGGCAGGATATTCTCGGCGATAAGTCGATCGAGGCGGTGTTGATCACCACCCCGCCGGTGGCGCATGCCGAGATCGCCATCGAGGCCCTGCGCGCCGGCAAGCACGTGTTCTGCGAAAAGCCGCTGGCCAAGACCACCGACGAATGTCGCCAAGTGCTCGACGCGGTGCGGCAGACCGGGCTGGTGTTTGTGCTGGGCTACCCGATGCGCCATTCACCCGAGGCGCAGAACCTGCGTCAGCAGATACAGAGAGGTCGCATCGGCCGGCCCGTCTGGTACCGAGACATGTGGGCCGTCAACCGCGGCTCGCCCGGCAGGTCGATCCACGATGCCCAACTCGGCGGCGGCGTGGTGTACGAGAGCAGCCACTGGTTTGACTTCGTGCTCTGGACGTTCGGGCCGGTCAAGCGCGTCTACGCCCACACGGCCCGATTCAAACCCGACGACACCACGGCCGACGACACCGCGTTCGTGCATATCGAGTTCGTCAGCGGCGACAGTGCGTTCTGGTCCGAGTCGTGGTCCGCGCCCGGGTTCGGGTTCAAGCCGAACTGCGTCGCCAGGCACGGGCGGCCTCACCTGGACGTGATCGGCCCCGGCGGCTCGATGCACTTCCCCGACGCTGATGGCAAGTTCGTTCTCAGCTGCTACGAGAACAAGGATCGCGGCGTGCCGCATGGCGAGCCGATCAACCCGACCGAGCAGTGGCCCTGGAAAAACGACTGGGGCGCCAACATGGTTGTCACCTTCCCCGCCGAACATCGCAACTTCTACGATTGCATCCGAAGCGGGGCCGCCCCGCAGTGCAGGGCCGAGGACGGGGCCGCCGTCATCGAGCTGATTGAGGCAATCCTCGAATCCAACCGCACGGGAACATCTGTTAATCTGGTTTAATCATGAATGCACCCGATCCAATCGTGCTCACGACCCATGAACCAAGCGCTCTGGCGCGGTCGTCGTTTCCGCTGACGGTGGGCGTGCCGTTTGCAAGGGGCGCGCTGTCGGCCGACGCGCCGCTGGCAATCCGTGACGCCGCCGGTCGGACACAGCCGCTGCAGTATCGTGTCCTGGAAACGCACGATGATGGCAGCGTGCGCTGGCTGCTCCTGGATTATCAGGCGGACATGCCGTCGCTGGGCCGGGTCGAGCACACGCTGGTCGCCGGCGAGAAAAGCCCCGAAGCATCCGTGGGGCAGTGCATCGAACTGCAGCAGCAGGGCGACGTGCTGCTCGTGGATAACGGCGCGCTGAAGATTGAGATGAATCGCCAGGCGTTCGCGCCGCTGCAACGTGTGTGGAAAGGCGGTGATCTGGTCAGCGACGGCGGACTCGAGTCGGCCGTCATAACCGATGACGGCCGCGAGTTCAGTGCAAGCCGCGACAATGACGTGCGATTCGAGATCGAGGAGCAGGGCCCGTTGCGCCTGACCGTTCGTTGGAAGGGTGTGCATCGCGATGAAACGGGCGTGGGGCATCTTGATTATGACGTGCGTCTCACGATTTACGCCGGCCAGCCGTTCGTCCGCGTGGATCACGTGTTTACCAATCGCATGGACCCGCCCACGGCCAACGTCAAATCAATCGTGACGCGCTTGCCGGTGCGGGTCGGTGACGGCCCGACCTACCAGATCGCGTATCCCGATCCGAATGACGCCGTCGCCCGCGACGCCTGTCACGGTACGGATCAGCCGGTGCAGGTTCAGCAATTCGGCCTTGAGCAAGTGAATCTCGCCAGCGTCAATGGTCAGATTGTTTCCGAGGCGAAGTACCTGATGCACGTGCGCGCCCTGTCGCGTGGGTGGGGCGATGTCAGCGGTAAGTCGCGGGGCGTGATGCTGGCCGCCCGGGATTTCTGGCAGAACTATCCCAAGGCGATCACCGTGCGACCGGACGCGATCGAGTATCACCTCGTGCCCGATCGCGGCGAGCCGTTCGAGATACCGCGCGGCATGGCCAAGACGCACACGTCTTTCCTGCACTTTCACGACGGCCGCGGCGAGCCGGCGCCTCGCAACGACCTTGCGTCGGTTTTGCAACGCTGGCCCATGCCGGCGGCCGCCACGAACCATTACGCCCGGTGCGGCGAACTGTGGGACTACTTCCGCTACGACCCCAA
>CAUYYV010000368.1:0-3237 GCA_963577075.1 Phycisphaerae bacterium | reverse complement strand
AACGACTGCACATAGGCCGCCAGCGCCCAACGCTCTTCGTCTTCGATAACTTCAAAGAACGAAGGCATGGGCGATCCGTTCATACCTGTCGAGAAGCGGGTGTAAATATCTTCCAACTCATGCCCGCCTTTGTAACGCCAAGCCTTCGTAAGGTCTGCCGGCCGAATGGCGAAGTCGAGTTCGTCCGTTAGAGTAGCCGCAGACGGACCGTCTGCGCGCCCGCCATCGCCGTGGCACTTCCAGCATTGCAAGGTCTGGTAAAGCTCCGCGCCCTGGGCGATCATTGTGTCATTCACGCGCGGCGCGTTCGGGATCTCGATAACCGGTGGATCGTAGGTGCCCCAGAAGGGTACAAATGACTCTGTCACGTAATCCACGACGGCTTCGATTTCTGCGTCGCTAAGAGTGCCTTCCCAACGTGGCATGGCGGTTCCGATTACACCCGCACGCACGATGTCAAGCAGATCCGATCGCAGAGGGATTTCGCCCGAAGCAGTTGTGCGGAATTTGAACTGGCCGGAGGTGAAGTCGCGCGGGCGTGGGTTGAGGTACTCCGCCACCGGCCCGTTTCCGTCGCCGTCTACACCATGACAGAACGCACAACGCTCAATATAGATGGCCTTGCCCTCGGTTATGCCCTGTGCTGCGACGGGCGTGGAAGCGGGCGTGATCATGAACAACGAAGCCAGTAAACCGACGACGCCTGCCGCGGCTAGCAGCCCTAGCACGATGAACCGAATTGGTGACAAGCGTCTCTTTAAGACAAAGGTTCCGTTGGTTTTCATTCGCCATGCGACTCCGGCCGGCGCGGCTCAACTCCAGCGATCTGATACTCGGCGGCGATGATCTTCCATATCTGGTCGTCAGTCAGCTCGTCCTTCCAGGCCGGCATGGCAGAATCCCACGGACTTCCCGTGGTAGGCAGCGAGATTCCACCTTCCTTGATACGCCAGAATGCGTATGCTTCGATGATGGTCGCAATGGTGTCTTCCGTGCCGAAGTTCGCAGGACGCAATCGAAAGCCATAAGCCATTGGGCCGGCGCCGTTTGCGGGTGTGCCATGACACGGGCGGCAATTCTTTTGGAATAGTTCGCGACCCTCGTCGATGACGTCCGCAGCGACGGTTCCATCAGCGTTTCGGAACGGATTCGTTAATTGCTCGTACTCAAACGGAATCGTCGGGTGTTGAATGCGCAGCGCGGTCGGGGGCGACGAAGACGGCGCGGTCTGTCGATACATCACCCAGCCTAAAAGTAGCGGCACCACCCCAAGCACAGCCCAGCGCGCGATCCCGAAGGCGCGATCCCCGCGACTTGTGACAGTATCACGTCCGCGCAGCAGCGTTTGCACGGGCTTAAAAAACTCGTTCAGTCGTTCGTCGTCCGCTGCCAGATAGACAAACACTCCGGTTAAGATCAGCATGAGGTAGATGCCCATCAGTGCGCTCGGAATCGGAAGCGGCCTGCTGGCGCCTACAATGAGCATCGAAATATAGGGCACGCCGAACAGCAGGAAAAGATAAACGGCAACGATGGTGATGATTACCGCCCAGAAGAGGGATAAACGTTTTAGCACTTATACCTCCAACGACTGGGGCACGCCGCCCGAATTGTGTGAAGTAACGAAGTTACACATGCAGCTTTGTGCTCATTCCTCCGCCGGAAGCACGCCGGCAGACTCCTGCAAAAAGGCAACGAGATCGGCAACCTGCTGTACTGTGAGCAGCTCGCCGAAATTACTCGGCATGATGCTGGGCAGGTCCGGGTAGCGCCGTTCGCGCCCGATGTCCGCCTTGTCGATTTCGAAGACAGTACCTTCTTTATCGGTGATCGACACGGAGGCATCATCTTCTGCCGTGAGCACGCCCGCAATTAGAGTCTCGTCATTCAATTGAACCTGAATGGGCTCGTATCCACCGGGAGCGATCTGTGCGCTCGGATCCATGACGGATTCGAAAACATACACTAGGGTCTGCGTACCCGCCACATCCGTCAGTTCCGGTCCCACGGCGGCTCCCTCACCGGCAACCGTATGGCACTTGACACAGGCTGCCACGCCGGCCTCGTCGAAGAACAACTCACGGCCCGCAGCCGGATCGCCAACTAGCATGAGCGAGAATTCTACACCAGCCGCGACTTCCGATGTCGCGGCGTTCAATATCTCGGATGGCAAATTGACTGCGCCGGCGTCCACTTCACATCCTTGAGTCTGCAAATAGAGGATGACGGCTGTGATCTCATCTGCCGCCAAGCTGATCGGCGGCAGAAATGCCTTCGGCATTGCGCCGGAGAAGCCTTCAACGATATATCCCTGTGGATCGGCGATGGACTCAACCAGATAGTCGGTCGCCGTTTGGATATTACTCACGCCGGCTGCTTGCCGTTCAGACACGCGTTGATCGCGGGCGACGCCGCACGCGTTAAGATGGTTCGGGCCGCGTACGGCCGACCCGCGGTCGCCGAGGCTATGGCAGGTCGAGCATTTTCCGCGTCCCCAGTAAATCGCTTCACCCGCCTCCGGATTTATCCCTTCCGCAGCTACGGCTACGCTCTCCCCACCGGATATGGACGTCACGGCAGCACCGATAAACACAAAGAGCGCCTGAATTACGAGGACAAATACCAGCGTTCGGCCACCGGCCCACAGGTAGGCCGTGAAACCTGCCGCCGCCAGGAACCAGACAATCCAGGGAAGCAAAAACTCAGGCCAGTCCGCCACAAGCGCGACGAATGCGCCCAAACATGCAAGCGATACCAGTACTCGGATCGTCTTTTTCATGACTTCAGGCTTCTCCGAAAGGGTTCGGTTGAGCTCGCCCACGCCGACTGGTCAAGTTCAATTAGCCAAGTTCGGATGGCGCTGCGTTGCACTGTGGATAGCGTCTCGATAGTTTCCAAATGATTGCGACTCTCTTCCGAGCTGAAATACGATTTACCACTGACTGGGTCGACCTCGACGTGAGCGACGCCAAGCGCGTAGAATCCGCGAATCTTACCGTAAAGTGCATAGCCGGATACGAGTACCGTCGTATAGCGGTCTACGTCACCGTTCTCACCCGGGCCGTTCGATCCCGTCGGTGCCACACCTTCCACCTCGCCGAAATCGGCCACGCTATCGCCTAGCAGGAGGTCACCATGAAAGGTTAACTGCGCGTACCACTGCGCCATCAGTCTGTTCCACCACCGGCGCCGCTCGCCACTGCCTCATCAGGCGCGCCGGCCGGAGCTGCTAGATCC
>CAUYYV010000367.1:0-3238 GCA_963577075.1 Phycisphaerae bacterium | reverse complement strand
AGATTAAGCAACAGCACAAGAAAATGCGACAGAGCGGCAGACGCGGCAAGAATCGTGAAGGGCGCGACAAATCCGGCTACGAGGACAAAAATTCCGGCGGCGGTAAGGATATGCTCGACCTGTAAACCACCAACCGGTCATTCAACTGTAACATCAACAGCCGGCGCGATGCGCCGGCTGTTTTTGCTGAAGATCTTGAATATCGCTAAAGCATCAAATTCACAGTGCGGTGCTCACCACGAATCCTTTTAGTCGTGGCGGCACAAGACCCAGGTTGCCTTCACCAACCGGGCACAGGTCCCCACTGTGGCATTATATTAATCTCATTGGGGACGACCTTGGCCAAGAAGCAGTTATAGTTGCCAAGGTAGCGTGAAAGAACAGGTGCGATGTCCAAAAGTACTGGCGGCAACGGAGAAACACGCCCATGCGCGACGAGTCGAAACAGCCCACTTTTGATCGCCCCTTCCCAGCATTGACCCCGGCGCAACGGTTTTATTTCGAGGTGAACGGCTATGTAATCATCGAGAACACGCTGTCGGCAGATGAAGTGGCCGCGCTGAAGAGCCCCCTTTACTGCCTGCGTGACGAATTGATCGCGCTGGACGACCCCGGCACAGACGGGCCGCGGGTGCGGGGCGCTTACCTGGGGGAAAACCTGCCGCACCATCATTTCATGGGGCACATTCTCGAAGCCGCGCCGGAGTTGACCGCATACGCCACTCACCCGCGAATGGTGGCGATGGCGGAAGAAATCATCGGCGGCGAAGGACGCATCGTTGAAATCAATGCCCACATCAATTCCCGCGACAAAACTGCAGATTTGGACGGCGAGGTCCAGTATGTCTTTCATCGGGGCGTTGATATTCCATACGGCTGCCATGAAAAGAACGGGCTGTTTCATTGCTCCTTCGTCAAGACGCTTACGAACCTTACCGATCTCGGCCCGGATGACGGCGGCACGGTTGTGATCGCCGGCAGTCACAAGGTCGATGTTCCCGAGCATGGCCTGCTCGAAGCTGCCTACGCCGATCCCTCACTGATTCACCAGGTCTTCGCACCGGCCGGGTCGACCCTGCTGTTCGCGGAGTCGCTGATCCACGCAACCGGTCAGGTGCGATCTGATCGCGAGCGTGTCATCGTGATCTGCGGGTACGGCACGACAATGTTTCCCTACTGGGACTTCGGCGATTTCAGTAAGACCAAGATTCCAGCTCACCTGCGCACGCTTTTTAAAGGCAAGGCTCACTGGACCCGCAGCCCTCGCTACCGGACGCTGGACCAGCCCGCGGACGATCGAGCGTTTGATCTCGGCGCCTGGGATGACCGAGAGCCAGTGCCGCCCGATCCACAATAAGCTATCCCCCAGGCGGGCACTGCTGAGGCAACCCACACGTCCAGCATGGCGGTGAGAAACACGCAACGTTGCCCTGGAAGTTCATACCCGTGTTTCAACACTTCAACAGGCTACGCGTTCAAACCGTTGCGAGGTATGCAAATGTGAGGAGCCGACCGGTTTCCTGCCGATAGCTGCTTCGATGCCTGAGCAGGTTCTTCTAGGGCTGATGCCGTATCTGGCTATTTTAATCTATCTCATGGTCAACACGATCCTGTCGGTGCTGGCCGCCAGCCAGCGACACGCGATCAGCCAGCACGACAAGGCCTGCCAAGCGGTCTTGTTGCGCCGGGAATATCTACACTCCCTTGTCAAGCGCGAGGGAGACGACGCTGCGATTGTTCAGTAAAGCCGGAACCCGCGGCCTTTTGCCCACATCTGGCCGTTGGGGTGCGAGTTCACGTCGCTGTCGGTGAACTGCATTTCGCCAGGGGATAACTCACCGACCTTTCCTGTGAAGTCAAAATGCGGAGAACGACAAGCCCTGTGAAGAAGCGTCCAGATTGAGTGGCGACGCCGCCTAGTCGTGGTAGACTGTCAAGCAGCATGGCGGTGGTAGTCATTACCGGCGGCCGGGTCATTGATCCGGCCAACCAGATCGATCAGCAGACGGACGTGGTGCTCGTCGGCGACCGGGTGGCGCAGGTGGGCCCCGCGACGGCCGTTCAGCGGGACAACGCTGAGATTCTCGATGCCTCGGGCTGCATGGTATGCCCCGGTCTGATCGATCCACACGTTCACCTTCGTGAGCCCGGCCAAGAGGAAAAAGAGACGATCGCCACGGGCTCGGCCTCGGCGGTGGTGGGGGGCTTTACCAGTATCTGCTGCATGCCCAACACCGATCCGGCCCTCGATGACAACGGCCGGATCGAGTTTGTCTACACCCAATCGCACCGGGCGGGGCAGGCCAACGTCTTTCCCGTGGGCGCCATCACCAAGGGCCGTGCCGGCAAAGAGTTGGCCGAGATCGGCCTGATGGCGCAGGCCGGAGCCGTCGGGTTCTCTGACGATGGCTGCGTGGTCGCGTCAGCCGGCGTGTTCACCAAGGCGCTGACCTACATCGCCATGACCGGCAAGGTCGTCATGCAGCACTGCGAGGACCCGGAACTGGGCGGCGGCCAGATGAACGCCGGGGCCCTGGCGACGCGCCTGGGGCTGCACGGCTGGCCACGCGTCGCCGAAGAAATCATCATCCAGCGTGACATCTTGTTGAACCTTCGGCAGAATATCGGTGCACGCTATCACGTTCAGCACGTATCGAGCGGCGGCAGCGTCGAACTGCTGCGCCGGGCCCGCTATGACCTGTTCGGGCAGGCCCACGTCACCGCCGAGGTCTCGCCCCATCACCTGCTGCTCACCGAAGACTGCTGCGCCACGTACGACACGAGCTTTAAGATGAACCCGCCGCTGCGCAACAAGCACGATATCGAAGCCCTGCTTGCCGGCATCAGCGACGGCACCATCACCATTCTTGCTACCGATCACGCGCCGCACACCCGCGAGGAAAAAGAACTCGAGTTCGCTGCAGCGCCGTATGGCGTCATTGGACTCGAATGTGCACTGCCATTGTACGTCCGAGCATTAATCGACTCGGAAACACTCGACTGGCCGCAGATGCTCGCCATGATGACGGTCAACCCTGCCAAATTATGCGGCCTGACCGGCAAGGGTTCGCTGTCGGTCGGCGCCGACGCGGATGTCACGGTGATCGACCCGGCCGAGACTTGGACCATCGACGCCGACCGCTTTGCCAGCCGTAGCCGCAACTGCCCGTTTAACGGGTGGAAAGTCACCGCTCGCCCGATCGCCACTATCGTCGCTGGCCGCTTTAAGCTCAACCGC
>CAUYYV010000366.1:0-3243 GCA_963577075.1 Phycisphaerae bacterium | reverse complement strand
GTCAGCTTCGTAGATACCGTGCATCGATCGCTTCGGCTGCTTGGCATCCTCGCCGTCGGGGTACGCGATGATGCGCGGCGCCGACCAGTGGACCAGGTCATCGCTCTCGATCTGACCCACGACGCGCGCGGCATGAAAGATCGGCGACATGCGATGGTCCGGCCCGATGCGGTGCTTGGTTGTGCCGATGTACTTGCCCAGTTTCGGGTCCCAACGCACCTTGAACACGTCGCCGCCGCCCAGCGGCCAGTGGTCCGGCGCCACCACGTCCGAGAACGGGCCCTTGCGGTGATTGGTCTCCGCCTCAAACGTCCAGCGATAACCGTCTGGCGACGTGCAAAGCACGAAAGGCGTCCCGCCGCTTGTGTCTCTTTGCGGTCGCGTCGCCTGATAAGGAAACGCCGGGTGCCGCACTGACCGGCCGCCGGCAATGACACCCTGGTGCGGTTCGAAGATACCCTTCCACCGCCGATCCGGATTCGGGTCGTCCGGTTCAAAGAGCAAGCCGTGCAGTTCACCGGAGGCGACCACGTTGTTCGCCCCGCCGATAAAGCGTTCGGAATCAATGCTGCTCAGGTCAAAGACGTTCAGATCGGGCACTTGCCAGTCGATCCCGTCGGTCGAGTAGGCCACGTTCAGCAGGCCCCCGGCACTGCCGTAATACAGCCGGTAGCCGTGTTCCGGATCCGGACAAATGAAATTTGGAAAGTTGAAGTATGGCGCAAAGACCGGATTGGCCGGATGATCTTTCGCGGCGTGGGTTTCGCGCACGACACCCTGCATATGGGCGATCATGTGGTTGTCGACGAACAGTTGCCTTTTCGTGTCCAACTTGGCGCGTACCAGGGCCATGTCCATCGGGAACTGGTACCGCTCGTTGAGCAGGATACCGTACCCGACGGGAAACGGGGTCCAATCCATCTTCTCGCTGGCGTCGGACCAGCGGCGCTCGACGACCTGGTCGTCAAACTCGACCTTGACGGTTTGCGCGGTGGTCATGGGCATGTCTTTCTGCGTGTTCAAGAAACCGCGACCCCCTGCGGCCGCGGCCAAACGTTACTCGATCCAGAACGAATACAACTTGGCATTGCGCAGGTGGAAGGCAAGTCGAACGTAGCGATCTTTCAGTTCCGCAAGTGAATCGCGATGCTTCCAGCGCACGGCCATGCGCGTCGCATCGTCCGTGATCGCAACGCTGTCATCGCGGCCGAAGTGGTCCAACTCCTCGGCGGTGTCTTCATCGACCACCGCGATGCGCAGCTGGCCGTCGTTTGACACGTCGGCGTTGACGAACAATTCGCCCTTGCCCTCGAAGACGAATGGCCGCGTGATGACCAGCCCGTCGTCCTCGTCAGCGTTGAGCGACGCGAATCCGTCGCGGCGAAGCGTCGCCAGGCCCATGCCGTATTTCCACGTATGCTTCGGACCGTCGATCGTACCACCGCGGTAATAGAACCAAAGCTCGTCGTCCTTGACGATCGGCCCGCCGCAGTTCACAAGGTTGACCGCGCGCAGGTAGCCCGACTTCCACCCACCCAAATCGCTTAGCGGGATGAACGGCTTGCGGTCGCCGAAGTAATACCAGTGCCGCCCGTCACGACTGGCCGCAACGCGCATCCAGTTGCGCTTGATGTAGGGACGATCGGGGAGAAGGTTCATGCCGATACGCTGCTCTTTCGTGGCCGGCGTATAGTTGGTCATGGAGAAGTTGTTCAGCCACATGCTCTCGTACGGATAGCCGTCCGCTTCGTAGATGCCGTGCATCCCCCTCTTCGGTTGATCCATGTCCTGACCATCGGGATACGCGATGATGCGCGGCGCCGACCAGTGGATCATGTCGTCGCTCTCGATCTGGCCCACGACGCGCGCGGCATGAAAGATCGGCGACACGCGAGGGTCCGGTCCGATGCGATGTTTCGTCATGCCGATGTATTTCTGAAGGACAGGGTCCCAACGCACACGAAACACGTCACTGCCGCTCACTGGCCAACGATGCGGCACCTCGACATCGGGACCCGGGCCCTTCCAATGGCTTGTCTCGGCCTCGAACGTCCAGCGATAACCGTCTGGCGAAACCCACAATTCATACGGCGAACCGGCACCAGGCCGATCGCCGCCCGGCATATTGAGGTGCTGCCAGCGTTGATGACGATTGACCCGCCCATGCTTGCTCGGCATGAGGATTAGTTTCCAGCGCCGCTGCGGGTCGGATTCGTCCGGATGGAAGAACAGGCCGTGTATCTGGCCCCACCCGACCATGTTGTTCGGACCGGGATGCACGCTGTCTTTAGACATGACGCTGGTATCGAACACGTTCAGATCGGGCCTCTCCCATTCGATGCCGTCGCGCGAGTAGGCGACGTGCAGCGCGATCGAGCTGCTGTTGTAGTACAGGCGCCAGCCGTGGTCGGGATCCGGGCAGATGTATTCGGGGTAGAGGACATAGGGGTTGAAGATCGGATTGTCGGGATGATCCTTCGTCGCGTGCGTTTCGCGCAGCACACCCTGCATATGGGCGATCATGTGGTTGTCGACAAACAGTTGCCGCTTGGTATCCAGCTTGGCGCGCACCAGGGCCATGTCCATCGGGAACTGGTACCGCTCGTTGAGCAGGATGCCATACCCGACGGGGAACGGGGTCCAATCCATCTTCTCGTTGGCGTCGGACCAGCGGCGCTCGACGACCTGGTCGTCAAACTCGACCTTGACGGTTTGCGTGGCCGTCATGCAGAACCTCCATCATGTCAGCGAACATATTACAAACCCAAGGCAAGAAGGTAGTAAAATTCGGCCTACGCGTCTAGCCGCGAGCAAGCGGCCTGGTGCGAAACTCTTGTAGTCGTTTCGTCAAATTCCGGATCGTCATTTACGCGCCGCCGAATCGGCGCAGGATCATCAAACCTTCCAGTGCCAGTACCGACATGACTGCTGTCAACTCTTCATCTGAATTCTGCATTCTGCGGTCGAAACGTTATACTGGCGCTCACGTGCGGTGGAGCCGTCATGTGGCAAACTCGGGTAAAACAGCTTGGATCTTGGATCCGTGATGCCGGGCGCAACCATTTTTCACTTTTGCTTTGCACAAAAACGCAGGGGTGGATCATCAGGCTTAAAGGGAGACCAACCATGCGACGCGCATTTACCCTGATTGAGATGCTCGTGGCCATTACGATCATCGCGATCATGATTGCGATGCTGCTGCCGGCGGTCAAGAAGGCAAAAAGGCAGGCAAAGTTCACGCTC
>CAUYYV010000365.1:0-3244 GCA_963577075.1 Phycisphaerae bacterium | reverse complement strand
TTGAGCAGATTGCTCACCTTGCCGTCGCCCATTCGCTCGAGTTGCACCATCTCGCCTCGCCTTGACTGAAGACGGTAAACGTCGGCAAACGACTTGAGCAATCCGGCGTCTGCCAGTTGGTGCACGACTTTTTCGCCCAAGCCCTCGATGTCCATCTGGTCCCGCCCGGCGAACCAGATCAGCCTCTCGCGAAGCTGCGCATCGCATTCCGGATTGGGGCAGCAGCGCAGCGTTTCCTTGCCCTCGTTGTCCGATTCGGTTTCGATCGGCGTCTTGCAGTCGGGGCATTTATCCGGGGGCTTGATCGGCTTGCTGTCTTCGGGCCGCTCGGCCATCACGACTTGCACGACCTGCGGGATGATCTCACCCGCCTTTTCGATGACCACCTTGTCGCCAAGGCGGATGTCCTTGCGCTGAATCTCGCCGTAGTTGTGCAGGGTCGCGTGCGTGACCGTGGTGCCGGCAACGAAAACGGGCGCCATCGTGGCCCGCGGCGTGAGCTTGCCCGTCTTGCCGACCTGCCAATCGACTTGCAGCAGCTTCGTGACGGCCTGCTCCGCGGCGTACTTGTACGCGACGCACCAGCGCGGGCTCTTGCTGGTGAAGCCCAACTGCTGGCGAAGGTCGTAGCGATCCACCTTGATGACGACGCCATCGGTACCGTAGGCGAGCGTCGGGCGCTTGATCTCGAACTGCTCGATGTACTGCACCGTCTGGTCAAACGATTCGACGGTGGCCGCGTGCGGGCTGACGGGTATGCCTAGCCCGCGCAGCAGCTCGACGAATTGACTATGCGTGTCACAAGCGGGCGGCTCGACCTGCCCACGGCCGTGTGCGACGAAGATGAGCCTGCGCCGCGCAACGGTCTTCGGGTCGCGCTGTTTGAGCGTACCCGCGGTGAAGTTACGCGGATTGGCGTAAGTCTCCTCGCCGGCCTTCTCGCGTTCGGCGTTGATGCGGGCAAACTCGTCGTTGGGCATGACAATCTCGCCGCGTACCTCGAGCACCGCCGGAATATCGGCGGCCCCGGCGTCGAGACGCAGCGGTATGGCGCGGATCGTGCGCACGTTTTGGGTGATATCGTCGCCGCGTTGGCCATCGCCGCGTGTCACCGCCCGCACCAGCCGGCCACCTTCATAACGCAGGCTCACAGCCACACCGTCAACCTTCGGCTCAAGCGTCAGGGCCAAGCCGCCGTCGTCAAAGAGCGGCTCGGCCAACGCCTCATCGGTCGCCAGACCGAGTGCCTTGGCGGTGCTGTTGTACCAGGCGCGCAGGCTGTTTTTCTCGCCCTCCAGCTTGTAGGTGTTGCCGATCGACAGCATCGCCACCGCATGCTCAACCGCCTGGAAACCCGAGATCGGTTCGCCGCCGATGCGTTGGGTGGGCGAGTCGGGCGTGACCAACTCGGGGTGCTTCTCTTCGAGCCGTTGCAGTTCTTCGAGCAATGCGTCGTATTCACGATCCGATATGACCGGCCGCGCCTCGACGTGGTACAGACGGTTGTGCTTCTCGATCTGGCGTCGAAGCGGTTCGATGCGATCGATGTCTCTCGGCATGGCGGGATTTTAGCCGCCCGACGCGGTGCGGGCACGCCCCGTGTTCAGCGGCACGGAAAATACAGAAAACCCGGGGCAAAGCCCATCGCTAAACAGGCCGATGTGTTACGACCGCATGACCCTGTCGAGCACGGCCATGGCCTGCGGGTATCGCGTCGTGTTGCGCAACTCGCGGAGCATGTCGACCTCACCCTGCTGCCTGACATGACGAACCAGGTCCTTCAGATGAAGGTCGCGATCGCGGCAAAACCGGGCAAATCCCTGCTCGAGTTCGTGGCGGGTGTATGTGGTCAGCGGATCGACCTTGCCAGTCTGGGCGACCGCCCAATCAATAAGGCTGCGCGGGTCCGTGCTGAAGCGAAATGTTTCGAGTGTCGCCGCGACGCGTTGCTTGAGACTGGTAAACGGATCGGACAGCGCTTCGGGCAAGACCCACAATTCATGTGGTCGCTGTTCCTTCTCGAGCGAGCCCAGCCAGCCACCGGTCCGGGTTGCTTCTGAAGACGAGGTGGTTTGACTCTTACTCATCTGCCTTTCCATCGTTTTGACCGCCAGTTGCGCAACAGCCGTATTGAGCGTCACCCGGCCACGCTGGGTGAATCGAACGGTCAACCGCTGAGCGGCGTTGCCTTCGTGCCTGATGTCGGTGGCCTGTTCCACCACGCCGTCGCCCCACTCGCGCCGGCGCGAATGGACCACGGCATCCCCAGACTTGAATCTCAAACTCTGCGCCATACCCGACGGGGTCGTGCGGGAGAGATACCAGTCAATCGCATACTAGTATAGGCGATCTCCGTCTCTATTGGCAAGTCAAGCCGAGCGGGCGGGCCAAGGGGCTGACCGGGGCCGGACTTCACCAGTTGGCCAAGCGGATCGGCATCGCACTGGAACAAAGGCCTTGCCTCGTGCTGCACCTGGACGAGGCTGAAACCGCCCTGGTTGAGCACGACCCGATCACGGCCAGGTCGCGAGTACGCATGACGCCCGGCACTACTCGATCCAGAACGAATAGAGTTTGGCGCTGCGCAGGTGGAACGCGAGGCGGACGTAGCGGCTTTTGAGTTCGGCCAGTGACGGGCAGTCCCGCCATTGCACCTGCGTGCGCGTGGTGTCGTCGCAGACAGGCACGCTCTTTTCACGGCCAAACTTTTCAATTTCCTCCGCGGTATCTTCATCAAGCACCGCGACACGCAAATCGCCCATGCCCGTTACATCGGCGTTGACGAACAGGTCGCCGTTACCCTCGAAGATAAATGGCCGCGTGATGACCATGCCACCATCCTCGTCGCCATTAAGTGACGCAAATCCATCGCGGCGCAGCGTTGCCAGGCCCAACGCGCCACGCCAAGTGCTTTTTGGCCCGTCGATCGTGGAGCCACGATAGTAGAACCACAATTCGTCGTCCTTGACGATCGGCCCGCCGCAGGTTGCAAGGTTGCACGCGCGCAGGTAACCCGACTTCCAACTTCCCAACGGACCCAGCGAGATAAACGGCTTGCGGTCACCGAAGTAGTACCAGTGCCGGCCGTCGCGGCTGGCCGCCACCT
This sequence comes from Phycisphaerae bacterium, assembly GCA_963577075.1. Taxonomy (GTDB): domain Bacteria; phylum Planctomycetota; class Phycisphaerae; order Phycisphaerales; family Phycisphaeraceae; genus CAUYYV01. The sequence continues at coordinate 138 of CAUYYV010000365.1, read as the reverse complement.
GCATCCAGTTACGCTTGATATACGGACGATCCGGGATCAGGTTCATCTCGATGCGCTGCTTTTTCGTCGCAGGCGTGTAGTTGGTCATCGAGAAGTTATTGAGCCACATGCTCTCGTAGGGGTACCCGTCGGCTTCGT
>CAUYYV010000364.1:0-3250 GCA_963577075.1 Phycisphaerae bacterium | reverse complement strand
CGCAACGGCGCGGCGCGGTCGGGGCGATCAACCGCAGCTTCTATCCCGGGTCGGGGCCCGAGATTCAGCAGGTTGCCGTCGATCGCAAGGTGCCGATGCCGGTCGCCAGTGTCGGCAGTGAGCACGGCAGCGAGCTGATGACCATGCTCAAAAATGGCAAGGTCCGCGCGCGCATCGAAACGACCGGCAAGACCTACAGGGCCCAGTGCCGCAATGTCGTCGCCGACTTTGGGCCAGCACGAAAAACCGCCGAGATGATCGTCCTCACCGCTCATCTTGACTGCCATCACAACAGCACCGGTGCGCTGGACAATCTTTCCGGCGTCGTCACGATCCTTGAGATCCTGCGTGCCCTGGCGCCGATGCGCACCAAACTCAAACGCATGGCCCGCATCGCCATCTTCACCGGAGAGGAATACGGATTCGTCGGCAGCCGCGCGTACATCAAGCGTCATGCCGATGAACTCGATCGCGTGAAGCTCGACTTCAACTGCGATTGCATCTTCCCGGAGACCTCACGCGGCTTGGCCGTCATGTGGTCACCCGTCATGCGCGACGTGATGGACAAGATGATCCAGCAAACGCAATGTGACGTCGATATCCAGAACCATTATTGCCAATCGAGTGATTACGTGCCGTTCATGCTTGCCGGCGTTCCCGCAGCCCGCCCGGCCGACTTCTGGGACAACTTCCCGGCCAACCGCATGCATTCCCGCTTCGACACGCCCGACCGGATTCCCACCGAATGGATCCGAATGAACGTCATGCCGTTTGCCCAATTGCTGCTACGCCTGCTGACAGCCCCCAAACTCCCCGCCGTACGCAACAGCCCGGGGAAAGTCCACCAACTCTGCACCGAGGAGGGGGTGGCTGACTCCCTGCGAATTTTTGAGTGATGCTTGTGGCCGGCAAACGGATGACGACCGCGACCCATGGTCGCGCAATCGAAAAACTCCTTGCCCCACTAAACATCCGGTCGCATGGTCACCATGAAGGCTGGACAATTCGCTGTCGGTGTCGAACCACCCGATTGACTGCGCGTTGCCTCGCTTCCCCGGAACGTTGTGCAAGACGGGCAACGATCCAAATGACCGGCCCATCGGACATCACGAAGCGGACCTGGCTCAGTTCGACCGCACCGTGCTGGCCAGGCATTCGGCCATCCGCCAACTGATCGGGCTGATACCGCCCAACCACGATGGACGGCGACGATCACCGTGATGGGCGTCCTTGCCCGGTACCTAGGCTGAATTTCGCCGCTTGGTGTCGAGGCCGATACTGGTCGATATAATCTGTGGATATGACACGGTTGACCCAAGTTCATCTTTCGCTACCGGCACCGCTTTTGGTGGCGGCGGCGGTTTGTCTCGGCGCGCCGCCCGAGATGGCGGCCCAACCGGCATCGGCCCAGGGCAATGCCGCGTCCATGGGGCGAACCGTCTGCCAACGCAATCAGCAGGGGACCCGCTGGCTGCAGTGCCTCACCGACGCGGCCCGCCGGCTCAACGGCCAGACCCTCACCGCCGTGGTGCCGGCCAACGCGTGTGCGATTCAGGCAGTAGATCTGATGCCGCCGATCACGGCGGCGCCGCATGACACGGTCGCCCCCGCCACACGAACGCTGGTCAGTGCGCATCACATCGATCTGCCTCCCCCGACGCCCGGCACCGCCTGATCACTGCGTGGGCGCAGCCACGCCATGCAGCAGCCACTCGCAACAAAATTTCGTCTTGCGGCGCTACCATTTTGGTAACCGTCGCCGGTAACAACAAGGCAAAATATATCCAGACCCAAATAAAGGGCCGATCATCATGATCGAGACCATTGGCAAAATATTTACGAAGATCTTCGGCTCGCACAACGAGCGGATAATCAAGTCATACGCTCGCCGCGTCGAGCAGATCAACGCGGCTGAAGACAAAGTCCGCGCACTGGTCGACGGTGAGTTACGGTCGAAGACGCAACAGTTCCGCGAGCAGTTGCGCGACGGCCAGCATATCGAGCAGATCCTGCCCCAGGCGTTGGCCGTGGCGCGAGAGGTGATGGATCGTGCCGTGGGCATCCGGAATATTTTTAACCCCGAGCACCAGTTTGATCCTGCGAAGTTGCCGGCCGACGTTCAGCCAGCTTATGCGCGCCTCGCCGAGCAGATGGCGGGCACCGAGCCGATCGAAGTGCCAGGCGGCGCCGAACCCATTCCCGGATGGCTACAACTGGATGTCCCCGTCGCCATTTACGACGCGGTGCGACAACTCTATCCCGAGAGCAAGCCCCCGTTCCGCGCCAGGCCATTCGACGTCCAACTGATTGGCGGCATGGTGCTGGGCGAGGGCACGATCGCCGAGATGAAAACCGGTGAGGGCAAAACCATTGTCGCGCCGCTGGCATGTTATCTGGCCTCTCTCGAGGGGCTGCAGTGCTATGTCGTGACCGTCAACGACTATCTCGTGCAACGTGACCGCGACTGGGTCTTCCCGTTCTTTCACCACCTGGACCTAACCGTCGGCGCGATTCACCCATTTCACATGCAACCGCCGCCGCAGAAGATGGGGGCCTATGGGTGCAATGTCGTATACGGCACGAACAGCGAGTTCGGGTTCGACTATCTCCGCGACAACATGTGCCTGTCCGATACCGAGCAGGTGCAGAAGCATCGCGATTTTTGCATCATTGACGAGGTCGATTCAATCCTGGTTGATGAAGCGCGCACACCCCTGATCATCTCGGGTGCCGCCCACAACGATGCGCCGCGTTACGGCCTGGCTGATACCGTCGCCCGTCACCTGATACAGAAGCAACGCGACTGGGACCGCATCGACGAAAAAGTCAAGCAATGCGAGATACACGTCAAGGGCCTCGAGGGTGACATCCGCAACAGCCGCGACAAGGACAAGATCACATCCATGCGCGAAGAAGTGGCACGGTTGCAGGAGAACCTGCCGCAACTCGAGGCCGAGCGCGACCAACACACGCAATACTACGAGGTTGAGATGGAAAAAAAAGCCTCGCACTTGACGCACGAGGGCATCGCCGAAGCACAGAAACAGGCGGACATAGGATCGTTTTACGTCGGCAACAACATGGAGTTTCCCCACCTGCTCGAGAATGCGTTGCGCGCCTATGCCGTGTACCAACGCGACAAGGACTACGTCGTGCAGAACGGGGAGGTGGTCATCGTCGACGAGTTCACCGGCCGGTTGATGATCGGCCGGCAGTGGTCCGACGGGCTGCACCAAGCGGTCGAGGCCAA